>JAITKH010000094.1 GCA_031278535.1 Planctomycetota bacterium
AGGATTTTTTCAGGGACGACCAATTAAATAGGCCACCTTCCCAACACTAGAACATCCGTTGGAATGCAAGGAGTTACAAGGGAATCAAGCGGCGGTTGGCTCAATTCCCATGAAAAGTCAGCACAACTATACCTCTCCTGATATCTTCTCCGCCGCTTCGGCGGCAAGGGTGAAGATGCGGAGCAGGGGCGCTTCCGCCACCTTGGCCGCAGCAAGACAGTCGGCGTACTCGGGCTGCCGGCGAATCAGCTTTCCCCCCAGCCAACCTAGTTTGATGCGGATCGGCTGCCCAAACACCTCGACCGTTCGAAAATCGCGGGCAAGGGTGAGGCGGGAACGCTCGCCCACCCGCATGCCAAAGGTGGTGGATTCCTGCCAGATCGCATCCGCCACTTGCCCGGCCCGGCCGGGGGCTGCCAAAACCGTCACTTCATGGCCGGGGCGGCCTTTTTTCATAACGGTAGGAATAGCCCAGGCATCAAGGGCGCCGACTGCAAGACAGGTTTCGCAACAATGCGCCACCGCTTCCGGCGTCATGTCGTCAACCACGAAGACAAATTCCACCACTCGATCGTTTTCAGGCGCCTTCTCGCCCGGCAGAAGCGGCTGTCCAGTCTCCTCCGCTTCCAGACTGCGGGCGATGACGGTATGAGCATGGCGTTCCCCGCCATCCATCGCGGCATCTCCTCTGGAGGCCGACTTGCCAATGACTGCCCGCAATAGATTCGGCACGTCCGAAAACTCGCGATGGCCGGCTCCATAACCGATACGAATGACCGTAAGTGCGGGCGAGGACCCGAAGGAATCGGCAAGACCGGCCAGCAGCGCCGTTCCGGTGGGGGTGGCCCGTTCGCCGTCGCCGCCGGAACGCCAGGGCATGTTGCTTCGGCGAAGGATTTCCAGCACCGCCGGGGCCGGTACAGGGAAAATGCCGTGGGCGCAGATCACCATGCCGGAGCCGACGGTTAGTGGCGAAGCCGAAATGCCGTCGACGTCAAGCATTTCCAGGGCAAGGCAGGAGCCGATGACATCCACGGCGGTGTCGATACCGCTGATCTCGTGGAAATGCACTTCTTCCGGATCAAGGCCATGCACCGCCGCCTCGGCCTCGCCCAGGAGCCGGAAGACTTTTTCCGCCCGCATCCTTGCCCGCGGCGGAACGGTATCGCCGCCAAGAAGCGCCAGGAGATCCCGGAGGCGCCGGTGCGGCCCCTCGTCCGCGTGGGAGTGGTGATCGCCGGCGGCCGCCGAATCGCCTTGTTCCCAAGTCACGTCCGCCAGTGTCGCCGCCACGCCGTTTCGGGAAACGCGCCGGAAGGAGATGTCGAAGGCATCCGGAATGATCTCGCGAAGGGCGCCCTGGATCGCCTCAAAATCGGCGCCGGCATCGACCAATGCGCCCAAAAACATGTCGCCGGCCACTCCGAACTGGCAATCAAGATGAAGATGCATGGTAGAGGAACCCCTCCTTCTTCTTATTCAGCCGCCTGCCCGTTTCTTTCGGAACGTCTCGGCGTGTTCACGCCGAAGCGCCTATTTCTTCCCCAGAAAAGAGAATTTTTCGACTTGCAAGGTAAAAACGATGCCGCCGCCAGGCTCGGCGAGGGCCGGCAAAGCCTGAATCGCCCCGATAATGGCATCTGCCGAAGGCTTCTCGGCAACGATGAGGAGCATCTCTTTTTCCGGAACCAGGGTGATGCCAAAAAAGCTGACATCTTCCTCGGTGCCGGTTCCGTGCGCGTTCATGAGGGTGCCACCGGTTGCGCCGGCCTTGCGGGCTGCCGCCATAGCGTCCTCTCCCAAGCCGGAATTGACAATGACGACGATAAGTACATGGTTCGATTCCATTTCTGTACCCTCTGAAAGCTGAATCCCGGCCGGTTGGCCCGAAGCGCCCGCGCGAAGGAAAAATTGCGGCACCGCCAGAAGCACCGCCTGGCCGGCAATGCCGTCAGCCGCCGCCTTGACAATCACGGCCGCTTCCACCTGGTTGGCCTCTTCCCCGAGGACAATGAAAATCACGTCCTGGGGAATGTCAGCCAAGGCAAGGGCCCTGAGAAAGGCGCTGTCGCCGAGAGCTTTGCCGAGCGCGACAGTGCCGCCGCGCGCACCGGCGGCTTTGGCCGCGGCAACCACATTATCTCCGCGCCGCCGCCCAACGAAGCAGACGAGAAGCTTTCCCGGTCGTCCGGCAAATATCCCCGCTCCCATATTCGTCACCTTCAGAGCCTTTCTTCGCCAGCACCGCTCTTTTCGATGATCCTCGTTTGCCGCCTCGCCACCCTGTCCCGTTCGATCCTGCGGACCACCATCCCGAAGGCCTGAATGGTCACCAGCGGTGCCATGGCGATCATGGCCACCATGCCGAAGGCATCGGTGACGGGATTGCCGCCAACGGCGACAGACGCTCCAAGCGTCAGGGCCAGGACAAAGGTTGTGGACATGGGACCGGAGGCAACGCCGCCGGAATCGAAGGCGATGGCGGTAAAGAGGGGCGGCGTTACGGCGGTCAGGCCCAATGCCAGGGCATAGCCGGGAATGAGCATCCACCAGATACTGACGCCGGTCGTCACCCGGAACATGCCGAGCGTGACGGCAACGGCGATGCTGATGGAGAGAGCCGCCAGAAGATGACGCCGGGGAATGTGTCCGCCCGAAACCGATTCCACCTGCTCCGCCAAAACCCAAACCGCCGGCTCGGCGCAAACCACCATTGCCCCCAGCAGGAAACCTATCGGCAGGAGCAGCCATCCGTCGGCCATGCCGCCCAATCCTATGCCGAGCGCACGGCCTGCCGGCGTAAAGCCGCCCTCTACACCGGTCATGAACATGACCAACCCGAAAAAGGAATAGATGAAGCCAAGCACCATTCTTCGTACCTGTTCGAAAGGCAGGCGGAGAAAGACGAACTGGAAAACCACGAAAAGAACGAAGAGCGGGGCCAGAGCCAGCGCGATATCGAGGAAGGCATGGGGAAGCAGCGACAGAAAAGTGTCGAGCAATCCGGCCAGTTTCTTGTCGCCCGACGCCTGGGATTCGACAGGCGCCGCTTCCAGATGCACTCGTGAAACCAAGCCCATCATTGCCACCGCCAGTATCGGGCCGATGGAGGCAAGACCAACGAAACCGAAACTGTTGTCGTCGCCTTTCCTGTGGGTTATGGAGGAAGCGACGCCGATGCCCATGGCCATGATGAAAGGCACGGTGATCGGACCGGTGGTGGCGCCGCCGGAATCAAAAGCGACGCCGACAAATCCGGGATCAATGCAAGCCGACATGCCGAAAACCAGGAAATAAAATCCGATCAGGAGCAGACGGAGCGGAAGCTGGACTATCACCCGGAACATGGCGACAACCAGGAACAGGCCGACACCGGAGGCAATCATGAGCAGCAGAAGGGCACGATTGATTTCCGGCGCAATGCCGACAACCTGAAGGGCGAGTACCTGCACATCGGGTTCGGCGATGGTGATGGCGAAACCGATGATGAACGAAGAAGCAAGGATGAGGGGCAGGTTTCTCCTGCGGGTAAGCGCACCTCCGACCCGTTGCCCAAAAGCCACCATGCCCAAGTCGGCGCCGGTGAGGAAAACGCTCAATCCGGCGATAATGAGGACGCCGCCGACAAGGAAACGACTCAGGCCGCCTTCCGGCAATGGCGCCAGAAACAGGTGGAGCAGGATCACAATGCCCATAATGGGAATCACAGAAACAGCCGATTCCCGAATCTTACCGCCCAGGTTGGACAACACAACAAAACTCCTCGCAATGCCGGATGCCTGGAAGCGGAAAAGTCGCATTCAGGAAAACCGCAT
>JAITKH010000283.1 GCA_031278535.1 Planctomycetota bacterium
GTGAGCAAACGCCGGGAGGAACTTTTCCGCCGCGATTGGAGGAACGAACGGATCATTCCTCTTCTCAAGTCGAGGCAGCAGGAGAAAAACTTCCAGTTCGTGGTCGAATGGTGCGAGGAGTTCGGAGAGGTAATCGCCAAGGAACGGGAGAAGATCAGGCTGGACCGGCTGCAATCCAAGACCAAGGCGTCGGAAAGCGACCGGTAGCGGACCAGAAAGAGTTTTTCGGGAAGAATCGGGAGGAATTCCAGCCGGGGTTCCTCTTTTTTCGCCGATTTTCGTTTCCGCCCGCCGAATCGGAAAAACGGGAAAGGACGCAAACGACATTTTCCCTTTTTGCATACGGGAAGTGGACGGTATAATCGTTTTTCATGGCAAAATTGGAGAGGTTGCGCACAAACGGCAACATTCCTGAGCAACAGCACGACTCATTCCTGCTGGCATTGTTGATTGCCACCCTTCTGAATTTCCTCTTGTTCAGCGTCCAGGCGGCATGGCCTGGAATCTCCAGATTTCTGCGCCTCCTCATTCCCCCTCAAGCCCGGGAGGAAACACCGGCCCGACCCTTCGTCCTGGTCGATCCTTCCTTTCTGGACGAAGTAACGGAACCGTCCCGGCCCGAAGCGGAATCGATTCGTTCGCAACTCGCCAGCCAACCCGAACCTGCTCCCAATCTGCCGGAGGATCGACCTTTCCAACCGGAAGGAGTGGAGGAATTGCTCTCGCTCCCTCCCGGCAATCCGGGGGAAACCCTCGACGATCAGAACGGTCCGAGCGCACCGGCCGAATTGATCAACCTGGACCAGGCGGAGAACGCGCAGGAACAGGAATATGAAACATCATCGTCAGCCGAACCGGAAGCTGTCCCGTCGGAGGAACAACCGGAAGTTTCGCAGCCGCCCCCCGAACCCCTCCCCCCGCTTGACCAGGAAATGAAGCCGGAACCGCAATCCGAACCCGTTTCTGAACAGGCCCCTGCCCCGGAGTCCCTTTCCAACCAGACGCCACCGATTCCCGAAGTCCATCCGGAAGGCATCCATGAGAAGGAGGCGGCCATCGGTGCGGCGGAAGAGGCGCCGCAGAAGGAGACAATCGCCGATGTCTCGTCCGAACCGCCAGCGGAGGAGGAACCTGTCGCGCCGAATCCCGACGCCCTTGACCTGGCGATGCTTACGGAAACAAACGAACCTTTCCCGGCCCCCCGCCCTCCGGTTGAATCGCCGGCGCCACTCCGAAAACAGCCGGCCGCAATGCCGGCGCCGCCCTTGAGTCCCGAAGAGATTGCGCCACCAGCGCAACCCGTTTCTTCATCCGCCGCCAATGGACCAATCCCGCCGGAAAGAATCGCTTCGCCGAATCGCCCAAACCGTCCGTTGCCGACTTTTCGATCAATCGAAGGCGCCGCCGCGACGCCTGGCGGCGGCTCGGCCGGCGGTGCGCCGCCCCGGCGGAACGACGCAAGCGGCATCAACCTGCTCCGAAGCGGCGACACATTGATGGAGGTTTTGGCCCATCGCTATGGCGAATACATGAAAAAGATGGCCCGGCAGCTCCAGGCTTCGCTCAATCGCCAGATGGTTCTCTCCCCCTTCGACTATGCCCGGGGGCAGGTGAAAATCCGTTTCGGCGTCGGGACGGACGGGAATCTGGCCTATCTGACAACCATTTTCCCGCGAGACGGCAACCTCGAACTGGAACGAGTTCTCTCGGAACGCACGGTGGTGGAAGCCGCACCTTTCGATCCCTTCCCGCCGGAGATGCTCAAGGACGCCGAACTCTTCCAGAATCTGACCGTTGTTGTCAATCTCTATTGACAGTGGCGATCATCAAATCGTCGGCCGATCCCACCTCGCCAAAGCTGCTTCCCGTCACCAGAATCGCCTTGTCGCCCGATTTGGCAAGGCCGAGCCGGAGAAACTCCCGGCAGGCGGCGATACGGAATTGATCGCGATTGCGGATTTCCGGAGCATGAACCGGGATGACTCCCCAATACAGGTGCAGGCGCCGGGCCGAATCGGCGTCGGGGGTAAAAGCGACGATGGGAGCGAACGGCCTGGCCTTGGACAGGAACAGGGCGGTGCCGCCGGTTCGGGTGGAAACACCGATCGCCTTGATGCTCAGATCCCTGGAAAGCCGCAAGGCAGCCCGGCCTAAAGCGTCCTGCATGGGATTCTCGGTCGAGATGTCGCTGACCCAATTCCAATTCGCCGGGTGCTTCCTGAGATATTGTTCCGTCTCCTCGGCGATTGAGGACATCATTCGCACCGTTCCCACCGGATCGCAGCCGGCGGCGGTCTCGCCCGAAAGCATGACGGCATCGCTGCCGTCAACAATGGCGTTGGCCACGTCAGAGACTTCGGCCCGGGTGGGAATGGCATTGAAGGTCATGGACTCGAGCATCTGGGTGGCGGTAATGACATACCGGTCGTGGGAGTTGGCAAGCCGGATCAGATATTTCTGCAGCACGGGAACACGCTGAATGGGCATTTCGATTCCCAAATCCCCCCTGGCCACCATGATGCCGTCGGAACTTCTGACGATTTCCTCTATCCTGTCGATGGCTTCCGGCTTTTCGATCTTGGCAATGACCCGGGCCGGCGAACCGGCATAGGAAAGGGTCTGGCGCACCGGCCGCAGATCCTCGGGCGCCCGAATAAAAGAAAGGGCGACAAAGTCGACGCCCAGCGAAATTCCCAATCGAAGATCGTCCATGTCCTTGGACGTGACCGACGGAGCCGACACCGCCACTCCGGGAAGATTCATGCCCTTGTGATCCTTGAGCACGCCGCCTCGCGTCACCTTCGCCCGGATTTTCCTCTCGCCGTCGCTTTCCAGCGCCTCAAGCTCAATTTTGCCGTCATCCAGGAGAATCCGATCCCCCGGCCTGACATCCCTGGGGAGAAACTCATACTGCGTTTGAAAACTTTCCGCCGTCCCTTCCACCTCATCGGTGACGATAAGCGTCTCCCCGCCCTGTTCCAGTTCAACCCCGCCGTTCCGCATCCGCCCTACCCTGACCTTGGGGCCGCACAAGTCTTGAAGAATGGCGACATTCCGTTCCAAACCCTTGGCGGCCTGCCGGATGCGCTCGACCGTATTACGGTGCGATTCATGCGAACCATGGGAAAAATTGAGTCGGAAAACGTTAACTCCGGCTTGGAGCAGGAGGGAAAGCATTTCCGGCGAGTTGCTGGCCGGACCGATAGTGGCAACAATCTTCGTATAGCGCATACCTGTCTCCTCGACACCGGACATGGGAGACTATTCTGGACTTTCCAAAACCATTTTCAAGATGATTCCGCCTGTTTCCCCGCCATCGCGCAGAAAAAGCCGGCCGCGGGAAACAGCGTCCAGAATCGGTCCGGCCAAATCGAACCGCTCCAGAATCGATTTTCGCCAGGGGAACCACCGATCCGGCAGAGTCTCCAGCCTGTCCCGGCACAGGTTGAGAAATCCCATCCGCAAGGCCGGGGAAATTTTCCAGACAGCGGCGAGGACAGTTTCCCCTTCCCCGGATTCCGGAAGCGCACAGTCGCCAACGGCATCCGCCTCCCCATCCGGCAGGCCGGCAGGATCGCTCGCCAGCCAGGCGGCCGATCCATCCAGCAGGGGAAGACGCCAGGATGGCCGGATGGAATTGACGGCGATGGGTGGCAGGACAACGCCCCCATGCAGAATTTCCCCATCAATCCGCCGATCAAAAGACACGGCCTTCCGTAACAACGACAGGGGATGGAATGCGTCCGTACCGGGAAGATTGGAGAACAGATCGGCCAAGGCGGCATCAAAAACTCGACTCGCCTCCCCGGCTTTGATCGTCTCCCGCCAGCGCCAACTGAAACCAACCACCGGAAAAGGCGGTACTCCGGCCAGTTCAAGGGCAACCGGAGCGACAACAGACAGGCGGAAACAATCGTCCGCCTGATCCAGCCAGAGATCGACAAGATTCGCGGCCGGTTCTATTTCCGGGCGATTCATTTGCTCCCGCCGCACTTTCCCGCCCAGAATCTCCCGCCAAGCCTTAAGACGATCGCGGGCAATTCTGGCAGCGACGAAAATATCCTTGCCAGGCTGCGGAATCGGAAGCGGCGCCGCTCCCTCGGCATCGGGGGGGGAATGAAAATATCCCTCAATTTTCCAGCCAGAAACAGTCGGGGAGAAAAAAAGGCGGTGCCGAACCGGACTCGCGGGCTCGGCCGGGATAATCGGCTCGGGCGCCATTTCTCCAATTCCATGGGCAAGGGGATTGAATAACGGCGGACCGCCGGGCGGGAGCGCCTCCAGCCGAGCGGCGGACATCCCGGCTTCACCGAGCCAAACCAGAGCAAGGCGGGCGCCGTTTCTTTCCGGCGTCTCGTCAAACGGCGAAGAGGAAGAGCCGCTTTCGGAAACAAATGTCTCCACCACATCCCGGGAAGTACTGACAATCAGCCAGTAGTCGGCGGCGGCGAAAAAAAATTCTTCGCCGGAGGCGGTGAGGAAAGACGCGGCGATATTCCCGTTGCCGAACATCCGCCAAACCAGGTGCGCAAAAGCGGAACGGACTATCAGAAAATGGGCCGGCGATTGGACCGGCGCATCCGGGCAATCGGTCTCCCCAAGAACCGCCGAGACCGGCCAGAGAAACGGCAGGGCCTGGGCAAGATCGCCGGCCCGGCGGATATAGTCCACCACATCGGGAGCGAACCAAGTCTCCGGCATCTCCGATTCGCGGAAAATCCTCTCTGCCGCCTCGAGCAATCTGGCAAGGGCGGGATTTTCCAGCGCCCGCCCGGTCAAATCCCCGGGGCGATACGCTTCAACAGCCCAACGCGTCCCAGTCGGGAGCCTGCGCCATACGGAAGCGGCTGGATTCCAGTCGGAGAAAAGCCAATACATTCCGATTCCGGCGGCGATAACGAAAATCATGACAAGACAACCGCGCCGTACACGCCGCAAACGAATCCCCGGTTTCCGGGGAACGGACAGTTCGGCGTCGGACATACTCATTGGCTCCCGTCGGGACTTGTCTGGACCGGTTCAGAAACGTTCGGCCGAATCGACAAGAAACGTTTTCAACTCCGCCAAGGTCGGCGCTCCCGCCTGGGCTCCTGGCTTCAGGGTCTTGAGCGCGGCGGCGGCGGATGCCCGGCGGATGCGCTCCGCCGGACTCCAACCGAGAACCAATCCGGCGGCATACGCGCCGTGGAAGACATCGCCGCAGCCGGTACTGTCCACCACCTCTCCGGCCGAGAAACAGGGTTGATGCGAAACCTCGCCGGGATTTTTGCCCAAGGCAAACCAGGAGCCGCGCTCGCTGTCGGTTACACAGGCCAGGGATCGTCCCGGCCGAGCGGCAAGGTCGGAAACCGCCTCTTCGGGTGGAACCGACGGTTTGCCAAGCACCCGCCGGGCGTGTTCCAGCGGCAGAATCAGGTGATCCGTCAAATCCATAAGTTCGGCCGAGCGCGGCGTGTCTCGTTCAAAATCGCCAACAACCGGCCGCCCGGCCCGGCGCGCCGTTTCCGCCATCCCGACAATGTCGGCGGCAAAGACATGATCGACAAAAAGGCAGCCGGCCTCCGCGGCCAGCCGCAATTCGGCCGCCCCGATTCGCGGCGGCAGCGTCCTGTCATTTCTCCAGATGATCGAACGGTCGCCGGTGGAATGATCGACAATGATGAGCGAGTGGAAAGGTTCGGCTCCGGTCTGGAATCCGTCTTCGAGGAGATTGATTCCTTCGGCCGTCAGGCGATTGCGGGTGAAAGACGAAAGTTCGCCGTCACCCAAGGTAATCAGGTACGAACATTTGGCGCCCAATCTGGACGCCGCCACCAGTGCGCTCCCGGTAAGGCCGCCGCATTGCCGGATCAGCGACAAAAGAGGTTGTTTCATGTTTGCTTTGGGAAAGCATGCAACTGTCAGTAGATCGTCAATGGTGGCAACGCCCAGCCCCAGAATGTCTGCGGCTCGATCGGCCATATGCGTTTCCGTTTTAGAACAATGCCCCGACGCCGCCAGAGGCATCAATTTCCTCGCTTATCAATTCCACTTCACCCATCATCTTGAAAATCGACTTGGCGGAATAGAGGCCGGCGTCGACATTCTGGCGGATTTTCCCCAATTCCGCCACATCGCCGCCACCCCGAAAAACCCTTCCGCCACTGCCCTGCCCCGATTTTTCCCCCGCAATCCCGGCATCGCGAGCTGTTGCGGCTCCGACGCCCATCATGGCGACATGCCAAGGACGTATCACCATCTTCCCTCTCCCCCGCGCCCCGATTCGTCACGCCCGATTCAGCGCCGCGACGGCAACCACCGGTTTTCCCCAAAACCGGAGGCCGCCGCCTCGGCGCCCTTCCCCATTTCCGGGACTCCCCGTTTCCCCTTTCCCCGCTCAGCGCGTCGTCCGCGCCTATATGCCGAAAATGCGTTCGCCCGTCTTCCTCAACGTCTCGTCATAGGCGCCGCCTTCATCGCGCCTTGTCTGGTATACCGACGGTTCCCATATCTCAATCCGGTCGTCCATGCCGATGAAAAGAACGCCCGGTCCCCGGATACCGGCCTCGCGCATGAGATCAACCGGAAGGGTAAACCTGCCTTGAGTGTCGAGATCAATCGCAACCGCCCTGGCCATGAATTCCCTAAAAAACGTGCGATCTCCGGACTGTTCCGCCTGACGCCTGACATTGTCCTTTATCCGCCCGAATTGCCGATGCGTATACATGAATAGACAATTTTCGTGACCGCGAATCAGAACATAGTTTCGTTCCCTGTCGGCGTCGGACAAAATCGATCGGAAACGGGCAGGAACCGCCACTTGCCCCTTGGAGTTGAGCCTGTTTTCGGCGCTGCCGTAATAATACGGGGTTTCTTCCATGTGCGCCGTCCACTTTCTATCACTACTAGCAACGTTTAAAAGCTACTCTTCACTTATATCACATGAAGCCGTCGTTGTCAACCAAATATTTTTCTATTTTCCCGGAAAAAATCCCGATTTTCCGCCTCTTGACGAAAAACACCATTTGGAGTGGCTGGAATTCTAAAATCCACTATTAGAGGGATGCCCACATGCGCGTTGGCCGTGTGGATTTCGGAATTTCACGCCGAACAACGGAATCTTGAAACAGGAATGCAAAGACGGAGTGGGGCTCAGACCACGCGCTGCTTTTTATGGGCTTTCTTGAAAAGATACATTTTTTCGTCCGCAACGCTCAGCAGATCGCTCGCGGGAATGGTATTGTCCGCAGCGACATGAACGACGCCGTAGCTGATGCTGCGGGTGTAGGGCTGGCCCGGACCGGTTTCCTGCCGCATCAATTCGTCCCGAATTTCGGCCAATCGGGCTTCAACCCGCTCCAGGGACCAGCTTCGCTGCAACAACATGAACTCGTCCCCGCCGAGACGGTTTACAATCACGTCCCGCGAGAATCTCGACAACATGCTGGCGACGCATGTGATGTACTCGTCGCCGGCCTGATGGCCAAAAGTGTCGTTGACGTATTTCAAGCT
>JAITKH010000317.1 GCA_031278535.1 Planctomycetota bacterium
TACCACCAGGACGGGGGGATCCCGCAGCTTGTCCATCGCCCTGGCAAGTTCCGTTTCTTTACAAATCATGGTCATGCCATCGCCGTCCAGGACATCGCGGAGCGCCTGCACCTGGGGAAGAATCATCCGGCCTTTCGGCGCCTCCTTATCGATGGGAGTGACCAGCACCACGCATTCCCCGGGCGCGAACAAGTCGCGGAGAATGACAGGGGAATTGATGAAATCGGCAGGGGCGGAGGCAAGTACAGCCTGCCGCAAATCCTCCAATCCGATACCGCGATCCGCCATCATGCGAACGGGGACGGCTTCTTTCGGAAGGCTGGACGGGCGGGCGTCCCCAGGAGCTTCCAGGTCGATCTTGTTGGCCACGACGATAACCGGAACCTTTCGGCCCGTAAATTCGCTATAAAGATTTTGCTCGTAACGCCCCCATTCCAGACAATAGACCAGGATGGCAAGATCGGTCCTGTCGATGACGCGTCTGGCCCGTTCGCTTCGCAGGGAGCCCAAATCCCCCTCGTCGTCGATGCCGGCGGTATCAACCCAGAGAACCGGACCCATGGGAATGAATTCCATCGGTTTTTCCACCGGATCGGTGGTGGTACCGGGGGTGGGGGAGACAATGCTCGTCTCCTGCCCCGCCACCAGGTTGAGCAGGGTGGACTTGCCGACATTGCGGCGGCCAAAAATGCCGATATGGAGACGAAATCCCTTGGGAGTGGCGCTCATGCCTGTTCCTCCCCGCCGTCCATATCCGTTTCCCCGACATACAATATCCTGCCGCAGCCCTGGCAGCGGCAGTTCTTGATATCCTTGCCGATGTGAACAATGTTGGCCACATTCGAGTTCAAACGCCGAAAACAGGCCTGGCAGATGCCGTCCGGGGACATTTTCGCCAGGGGATCGCCCTTGGTTCGCCTCAAGGCCATGTCGTACGCCTGGTAGGCGGCGGAATCAAGCGCCTCCACCCGTTTCACCGCCTCTTTTCTTTTGGCAAGGAGTTCCGCGTGTCTTGCCTTAATTTCCGGCAGTTCCCCCTTCGCCTGTTTTCGGACGCTTTCAAGTTTCAATTCCTCTTCGTTGATGCGATTGCGGTATTCCGTAACCTTTTCCCGAAGCCGATCCAATTCCTCCATGCTTTCGAGCATCTGCGATTCGTTTTCGTCTATCTGGATTTTCAGTTCCCTGACGCGATCCGTAACAATGCGGAACTCGCGCTGGGTCTTGATGTCACTCAGTTTCTTCTCCTGATCGTTCACTTCCGCCCCGGCCGTCAGCAACTCCATGTTCAACCGATCCGCCACCTGAATGTTTTCCCGCACTTTCGCCTCGGCCTGGCGGGCCGACTCCCGCGCCGCTTCCACGGCCTTTTCCTGCGCCACCGTTGCCTGATTCAATTCCTGCACCCGGAGTTTACCCCGAATGATGCGGTTATCCACCTGGTTCAGGTCTATAATTGTCCGCACCAATTCGTTTTCCATCCTCATTTCCTCCGTAAACCAACGGCCCGACGGAAATTATATTCCGTTCACCGCCAATGAAAACAGGAAACGCGCAGCCGACGACGAATCGGGCGGAGGCATCCGCCTCCGCCCGCCGCCTCCGTCAAAGCCGCATGCGCACCCCCATGCCGCAAAGAATCCTTTTTATGTCGAGACTCGACCTCCCGTCGATATGGGCCATGGATGCCACCAGCGCGGCGTCCGCGCACCCCAGGGTCAGGACGTCGCGGAGATGCCCGACTTCCCCCGCCCCACCGCTCGCCACCACCGGCACCGGAACCGCCTCCGCCACCTTGCGGGTGATATCCAGATCGTACCCGTTCCGGGCTCCGTCGGCGTCGATGGAATTGAGACAGATTTCCCCCGCCCCCAGATCGACCGCCCTTTTCGCCCATTCCACCACATCCATGCCTGTCGGCGTCCTCCCGCCCCGCACCACCACCTCGCAACCGGAGGAAAACCGGGAATCGCCCTCTCGCCGCTTGGCGTCGAGGCCGAGCACCACGCACTGGCGGCCGAATTCCCGGGCGCCCTGACGAAGAATGCCGGGTTCCCGTACAGCCAGGGAATTCAGGGAAACTTTTTCGGCGCCGGCGAGCAGGACAGCTCGCATGTCGGCAAGCGAACCCAGGCCACCGCCGACCGTAAAGGGGATGAATATCTCCCGGGCGACGCCGTGCACCATCCCGATATCGATGGGACGGCCTTCAGCCGAAGCCGTAATATCGTAGAAGACCAACTCGTCCACGCCTTCGGAATAATACCGGCGGGCAAGTTCAACCGGATCTCCGACGTCCCGGTTGTCCATGAATCTGACGCCCTTCGTCACCTTGCCGTTACGGATGTCAAGACAGACGATCAGGCGCTTCAGCAGCATGGCGAACCGTCCCATTTGAGAAACCGTTCGAGAATGCCGAGGCCGGCGGCGGCGCTTTTCTCGGGATGGAACTGGGTGGCGAAGAGCGATCCCGTTCCCGCCGCCGAGGCGAAGACGGCTCCGGCATACTCCGTAACGCCATAAACGATTCCCGCCGGCCGCCCGTTCCCTGACGGGAAATGCGAAACCGCCGGATCCTCCCAGCCGGGTTCCGGATAATAGGAATGAACGAAGTAAAAATCGCCGCCGGGGAGATCGGACGGCAGAAGTGGATGGCGTCGGGGAGTGGCGACATGGTTCCAACCCATGTGCGGCACTTTGAGGAACGGGTTGGGCGGCTGAAAGCGGCGCACCCTTCCCGGCAGGACGCCCAAGGCGGCGACGCCGCCGTCCTCCTCGGAGAAATCGAAAAGCAGTTGCATCCCGATGCAGATGGCGAGGATGGGAATGCCCTTCGCTAGCGATTCGGCAAGAAGCCGGTCGAAGCCGCGGGCGCGGAGATTGTCCATGCAGTGGCAGGCGGAGCCGACGCCGGGGAAAACGATTCGTTCGGCTCCGGCCGCCGCCGCCCCGTCCCTGGCAAATTCGGGCTGTCCGCCCACATGACGCAAAGCCAGGCGTACGCTTTCAATATTGCCGGCGTCATAATCGAGGATGGCGAGCATGAAGATGCGGCACCTTTCCTTCCCGAAACCCGGCCGGAGAAGCTGGACGATCCGGTTTCAGATAAACGAAGGACACTATTGTGCCGCTTCCGGTCTTCTTGTCAATATCCTGGAAACGAAGCCCGGGGTCGGCTAATTCCCTTCGGCCGGAGAGGGGGGGGAGAGAGATCTCCTCTGGACATGATCCCCGGCGTATCCTATACTTGCCGTTTCGCGGCGACAGGGGATGGAGCGGCAACGGAGACCGGAAATGAATTTTGGCGGCTTTTCGTGGAAGCGTCTTCTTGGCATCACCAGGTTGAAACAAAGGATATCCCGAAGCATCGGCATTCCCCTGACCAAGGGCGGCCGGCAGCGGAAATTGGGTTCCTTCCTCTATCCGGGCGCGAAACGCAAGGGAGGCGGGACGAAATCGTCCGGCTGTCTCCTCCTGCTTCTTGCCTTGCCGGCGGCAATCGCCATCATCCGGCTGTTCGCCGCCACAACGGCGGACTGGCTTGATTGACAATCCGGGGATCACGTCATCCCATTTGCGGGAAGGGGGCGTCTTCCGCGAGGCGTTTGACAGGCATTTCCGGCCAAACGCCGGAACCTCCGTCTCCGCAAGCCGTCTTCCCGTCGCCTCACGCTCCGTTCCGCCCCTTTCCGGCCGAAACCCGGGAAGGGCCGGGGCTTTGGCAAACCGGCATGATTTCGATGCGGGTCACGTCGACATGCGCGGGCGCGTTCGCCGCATAGGCTACCGCGTCTGCAATGTCCCCGGCGGACAGCGGCACGATATCCCGATACACGGCTTCGGCCCTGGCCGCATCCCCTTTGAAGCGAACCAGCGAAAACTCCGTCTCGACCATGCCTGGCTCGATATTCGTAACTCGTACGCCGGTACCGTGAAGATCCGCCCTGAGGCTGGCCGAAAACATGGCGACAAATGCCTTCGAGGAACTGTACACGTTGCCCCCGGGATAAGGATAGCTCCCGGCAATGGATCCGATATTGACGATATGGCCGCTTCCCCGCTCCGCCATCCCCGGCAGGACGGCGCGGACGCAATTGTAGAGTCCTTTGACGTTCACGTCCACCATGGCGTCCCAATCCTCAATGGACGCTTCCCAGGCCGCCTCCCGGCCGAGAGCGAAGCCGGCGCTGTTCACCAGGAGATCCACCGGCTGAAAATCGCCGGGAAGGGAGGCAAAAGCCCGGTTCACCGCTTCGCGGTCCCGCACGTCCAGACCAAACGGCAAAAAGGCGCTGCCAAGCCGGACGGCCAGATCCCGCAGGCGTTCTCCCCGCCGGCCCGCGCCGACAACCTTCCACCCGTCCTCCGCCAACCGCATTGCCGTCGCCCTGCCGATTCCGGAAGTGGCGCCGGTGACGAAAGCGTTTTTCCCCATATTTTTCCCCTTTTGGCCTCGCCGCGCCATGGCGCGGCGTACTTTGCGCGTAAGCGTTCACGGGTCAAAATGACCATTTTACAGGTTTTTTTGCGCGGTTGTCTCGCAAAACCCACGGATTTTGCATGGAACTTCGGCTTTCATGGACGATTATATACTGATCACGGATTAGAATTGTGAAAATAGTCCCCGGGTCGAAAATTACAATTTCACGCCGCCGGCAGTATGCATTCAAAAAATCCTTGAAAACAACTTTTCTAATCCGTGAACGCTTCCTTCCATGCTTCGCGTCGATCCGGAACGGCCGCTGCCGCGCCCGCCCAGCCCGCGAGGGCTGGAAACAGCCGTTTCGCGTTCCCGACGGTAATTTCCGCCAGCCGCGACAATTCCTGTCCCCGCAATTCCGCCACCGCCTCGGCGACCCGGATCAGGCGAACCGGCTCATTCCTGTCCGTCAACTTGGGATGGGGCGGAAGATAGGGCGCATCCGTCTCCAGCAGGAGCAGCCTGTCCGGAATGAGCGGTATGGCCGCCCGAAGCGATTTTCGATCCGCGAAGGTGGCCATGCCGCCCACCGCCATCCAAACGCCTTCGGCAACGGCAAAATCGAAGGCGGGCCGGAGATCGCGCCGGCTGGCGGAAAAACAATGCCAGACGGCGGCGAGACCGGAGGCCAAGGCCGGCTTCAGCCGTTCCATGACGTCCAGGACACTGTCCCGGGCATGTACCAGAAGGGGTTTTCCAACCGACAACGCCAGTTCGATATGGCGATCAAACCATTTCGCCTGAACCGCCGGCGACACATTTTTCCAATAATAATCAAGGCCGGTTTCGCCGATCGCCGACACTAGGGGAGAAGCGGCGAGACGGGAAACCTCTTTCCACGCGGCATCGTCCAGTCCGGCCGTCTCGGTTGGATGGACGCCCACGGCGGAGGCAATCCCTCGATGCCCGGCCGCCAATTCCAGGTTGAGGCGCGAACTTGGTAAATCCGTGGCCGCCGCCACAATCCCCACGCCGGCCGCCAAGCTCCGCGCCGCCACTTCTTCGCGATCGGCGTCAAACTGTTCCGCCGCCAAATGGCAATGGGTATCGATCAGCGGCATGCCTCAAGGCCTTCCCGAACCGAAGGTTTGGATGCCGGGTGTGTCGAGGCTGTAGATCCGGGCGCCGCCGGCGTCGAGACCGGCCTGAGTGGCGCAGGACAGGTGCGGCGGGAAATCGCGCATGAAGACGCGGATATTCGTTTTGCGGCTTATCGACTTGAACCGTTCTTCGGTCTCCTCCTCCCATCGTATGGACTGGATTTTCCGCTCAATGTCGCGGCTCACTTCGGTGAAAGGAATCTTGCGCTCCGGGCCGATGGAGAGCAGTTCGGCCACATGAAATCCGAAGAGGCTTTCAAGGATGGGCGCGAGCTTCCCCGGCGTTTCCTCGCGCAAGGCGACGCGAATGTCCGCCAACCAGGCCTCGCGCTCGGGATCTGCGGCGGCCTCGTCCGTTTCCACCCCTCCCCGGCTTCGGCTCGGCGGATCGTCGGAGAAACGAGCGGCCGCTTCCTCGAATGCAATTTCCTCCGCCGCCAGCTCCTGCCAGGCCTCGACCGCCGCTTCCCGCGCCCCCTCGACGCCGCGTTCCGCCTTGGAGAAAAAAATATGCCTGAAACGCACCAGGCCGGGACGGGTGAATTCGTCGGGATGATTGGCGTAGTGGGTCTGAATTTCTTTCGGGCCTGGTTCCAGCCTGGTCGGCTGGATTACCTGGCGGAGATACGATTGGCTCAACGCCTTCTTCCGCAAGCGGTTTTGCCAATCGATGAAGGTAAGCCCCCGGCTTTCCAGGACTTTTCCCAGTTTCACCCTTCCGCCCGATTCGCGAAGGAATTCGGCACTCAATTGCCGGAACTGGCGTTCCATGTCCTGATCGAGAAGGCGGTGTATTTCAGCCATGATTTGCCGACGGGAACGCGGATCACCCTGCGAATGCAACTGTTCGGCATAGTTATTGATCATCAACTGCCGTTCGATCTCGGCCTCCTGGAAAAACACCTCGTCCTTGATCAGGACACGCAGGGTGCGCCGCCATTCGACGGTCAGCCGGCGATCTCCCTCCCCGGCGTCCAGCTTGCCGTTCCTGACCTTGGCCAGGGTCTCATACCAAACCGGCGCCCAGAGTTCAAAGACCTGATCGGTCCCGATGCGCACGGCCACGACCATGGCCGCCGTCTCGGAAACGCCTCCGGCGTCCAGTTGCGGCACGGCGGGAATGACCGCGCCCGTTTCGCCCGCCCCGGCGGCGTTAAAAAAGAGAAGAAAAATCGCCGCCGCCAATCTTTTCGCCGCCATGTCCGCGCCCCCGGAATTTTCGCCGCCGCCTCAGGATGCCGGCGCGGCGTCCTCCAGAAAACCTTCCAGCCGGCGAGCGCGAACCGGATGCTGGAGCTTGCGCAAGGCCTTGGCCTCAATTTGCCGGACCCGTTCGCGGGTGACGTTGAACTTCCTGCCCACCTCCTCCAGGGTATAGGTGTAGTCGTCGCCAATGCCGTAACGGAGCTTGATGATTTCGCGCTCCCGATACGTCAGGCTTTGAAGAACCGACCCGATTTTGTCTTTCAGCATTTCATAGCTTGCTATCGTAACCGGACTCTCAGCCGTCTTATCCTCAATGAAATCGCCGAAATGGCTGTCATCGGAATCGCCGGTGCCGATGGGGCGGTCGAGAGAGATCGGATGCTTGCTGATCCGGAGCACCCGCCGCACTTCCGATACCGGGATGTCGGCCTCGATGGCGATTTCGTCCATCGTGGGCTCCCGGCCGATGTCCTGCACCAGCTGCTTGGTAATGCGGCGGAGTTTCGACATCGTTTCAATCATATGCACCGGAATGCGAATGGTCCTTGCCTGGTCGGCGATGGCCCGGGTTATGGCCTGGCGGATCCACCAGGTGGCGTAGGTCGAGA
>JAITKH010000022.1 GCA_031278535.1 Planctomycetota bacterium
CTTCGACATCAGCGTCATGTTCATAAAAAACCACACCCCGACCTATTTTCGAGAGGTGCGGGCCGGACTCGACGCCATC
The DNA here is from genome assembly GCA_031278535.1 of Planctomycetota bacterium. Lineage (GTDB taxonomy): Bacteria > Planctomycetota > SZUA-567 > SZUA-567 > SZUA-567 > JAJBSZ01. The sequence continues at coordinate 80 of JAITKH010000022.1, forward strand.
GGCCTTCCCCTGGTGATGGCGACCGCCTACCCCGATTTCACGCATCCCGATCCGGCCCAGCGGCGGCGGGAGGCGGCCTATCTCGAGGCCGACATGGCGGCCACGATTCAGCTCGGCGGCAGGTATCTCCGGGTGCTGGCGGGACAGAACCATCCGGGGGTCGGGCGGGCGCGCGGGGTGGCGACCGCTGTGGACGGCTTGCGCCGGGCGGCCAGGGCGGCGGAAGAGATGGGATTGACCCTGGTTTATGAAAACCACGCCAAACCCGGCGCCTGGGACTACATCGACTTCAGTTTTCCGCCCGATATTTTTCTCGAAGTGTTCGAAGGCATCAGGGATACGCCGGTGATGGTGAACTTCGATATCGGCAACGCCACCGCCGAATGCGCCCAGGCAGGGGGCGAGCTGGAACTGCTGCGAAAAGTGATCGACAAGGTCGCCACGCTCCATGTCTGCGACATGCGGGAACAGGGCAGGTTCACGCCCACGCTCCTGGGAACGGGCAAAACGCCGATTGGAAGCATTTTCTCGTATTTGAAGGAACATGGATTCGACGGCTGGTTCTGCATAGAAGAAGCGTCGAACCAGGGAATCGAAGGCGCAAGGAAAGCGCACGACTTCGCCCGCCGCGCCTGGGAAAACGCCTGATCGCGTGCGTCCGCCCCCCCGGCATATGCCGCCGGCGGCGTGGAAGGGCGATTTTCGACTGCGAGCTATCCTGACAGGAAATATTGCGCGTGGCAACCGTTGCATTTACCTGCCTCCGCCCGGACGCGTTTGACGAGAGGCAAATCCTTATCGTCTGGCCGCGGACAACCGGAAGAGAAAAAGCGTTACTCCGGCCGCATTGGAGGCGACAGCAGCAAGCTATGGCAAAACAATGCCATTCCAGGAAGGAACACAATTTACTTTCCGCCCGTGGTACGCAGGAAAAAAAATTCTTTTCTTGACATTTTAAGTTTTATGGTTAAAACATCATTCTGCCGTTTGGCAGGGTATTTTTTTCATCTTGAGTTTTAACTATAAAACAATTGTACGGGTACGGGATGGAGTTGTCGTTTGCCCGGAGGATTGGGCCGTGCCGGCATCGCCTATGGTGGTTTCCATGATGGAACGCTTGCGGGGTCTGGACGACTCCGATCGGTTGGGGCGCCTCATCGCCTACCATGCCGCCCCCACCATTGCCGGCATGACGCCGGCCAATCTGGTTTGCCTGGCGGACGGCGGTTGCCTGGCGGTCTGGCGGGAAAACAGGATGCGCTTCCGGCAGGGTTTGGGCATCGAACTGGAGGAGTTGAAAAGCTGCCCGGCGCCGGTGCTCATCCTATGCTATCGCCCGGCCCTGGTCAGGCGAGCCCTGAATCGGCGCGGGGCCCGGCGCGTCCTGGCCGAAACCGGTTATGGGGATGCCGGCAGGGATTTGAAAGGCTTGCTGGAGAAATTGGGCGAGAATTGCCGTTCCGGTCGCTTTCCCCATGAAATCGGGCTGTTCCTGGGATACCCCCCCCGGGACGTCAGTCTTTTCATGCGGAGGGGCGGCGGCGGGGCAAGGCTGACGGGCTGCTGGCGGGCCTATCACGACGCCGATCGCGCCGCCCGTTTTTTCGCCCGCTGCCGGGAGGTCAAGGACGGGGCGGCCCGGCTTTTGGGGGACGGGGCGGATTTTACCGAAGTCGCCGGACGGCTCCGGCAGGCGATCTGAAGGAATTGCGTCATGGCAGCCCGGGATAATACAGAAAGGAAAAATCATGGCCGGGATCATCATCGTGTATTGGTCGGGAACCGGAAACACCGAGCGGATGGCGGAGTTGATCGCCGAGGGGGCGACGGCCGGGGGCGCCGAGGCGGTGCGGAAGGCCGTATCGCAAACCACGGTCGCGGAGGCGCTGAAGTATGACGCCATCGCCCTGGGTTCCCCTTCCATGGGCACCGAGGTCATCGAGGAGGGGGAAATGGAACCCTTTGTAGCCGAACTGGAAAAGTCTGTCGAAGGCCGTACGCTCGCCCTGTTCGGTTCCTACGACTGGGGCGACGGCGAGTGGATGCGCAACTGGGCCGACCGCATGAAGGGGCAGGGCGCCAAGCTGCTGGACGAGCAGGGACTGGCCGTTCATCTGACTCCGGGCGGTGAGGACGAGGAGCACTGCCGGGATTTGGGCAGGCGGCTGGCCAAGGCCATCCTCAAGGCCTGACGCATACGACAGTATTTGGGAAGTTTGAACCATAATCAAGGCGGTCGTGCCTTGGAAGGTGGGGTTTTGTTTTCCTGGGAGGAAGGCGAATGCAGATATTTTCCAATATTTTGTTGGGGGGGGGTAAAATCTCCCGGCGCACAGGGCTTGGAGCGTTGGTTACGGCATTCCTGGCATTGGGGATGAACGGTTGGGCGCCGGCGGCGGCGATGTATGACACGACATTGACTTCCGCGGAATTTGATTTGAACGGCGGCTCCTCCTTTACGGCCGGACCTGCCGCCGGCAATCGTTTTTACGTCACCAATACCGGCTCTTCGCCTCAAACCGCCACCATCTCCGGCAATCTGGACGTCGTGGCGGGCAGCGAACTCTATCTTGGATTCACCCAAACAGCCATAGCCACCGGCAAGGTGCGGGTCGATGTTTCCGGGAATATGAATATCCAGGGCGGAGTTTGGGTGGGCACCTGGGACAACACCGGCATGTACGGGATGCTGTTTCCCCTTCCCACCAGCCCGTCGAAGGATGTGGAACTGAACATTGCCGGGGATCTCAACGTGAATGTTGTCAATCAGGGATACAACGCCCTGATGGTGGGAGCGTATGGCTCCAGTTCCAGCACCATGATAACCGTGAGCGGCAATACCAACCTGTACTCCGGCGGCAATCATATTACCGGATACGCCGACAGTACGCTGCACTTGGCCACCGCCACCTTCAATCTGGTTGGCGGGGAAATCGAGGTGATAGGAACTTCGAGTACCAATACCAGGCCCTCTATGCCCTGAGCGCGGGAAATGCCAATTTTTCGGCTGCCGCCCTGAGCGGCGGCTTCGCAGGCGGATTCGTCAACGCACTGAACAACAACCGGGGTTCCGGCGTCAGCGCCGTGTCCAGGGGCGCGGCCGGCCGCGCCGCGATTTCGGTGCACAACCGGCTTGGCGCCAACCGGCAGGCCTTGAGCCGGGTACAGGACAAGGTTGGTTCCGATCAGGCCCTGGCCTCCGCCATCCTGGACGCCGATCGCCCGAATCGCGTTTGGGCCGGCGGCCTGGGCCAGTGGGAGGATGCGGACGAGCGCCATGGCCTGAGCGGCTACCGGTACGATTCTTACGGAGTGATGGCCGGCTATGACCGGATGTTCGGGCCGTTCACCCTGGGCGGCGCCTTCGGCTACTCCGGCGGCGACTTCGAGGACAAGGGAGCGGTTGCCCACGATTCCAGCATCGAGAACTACGCGTTCAACCTGTATGCCGCCTATAACCACGCCTCGGGGTTCTTCGCTTCCCTTGTCGGCGGCCATGTCTATTCCAGAAACGACATCAACGAATTCGACGGCATCAACTGGGGGCGGGAGGACTATCATACCGGCACCTGGGAACTGGGGGCGAAAATCGGCCATGACGTGCGGCCCGCGCCCTGCCTGACCCTTTCCCCCTCGATTGGGCTGACATATGTCAACTCCAGGAACAGTGCGCACGATCTCAATTACGGCGGCATCAACCTCCTGTCTTACGATACCATGAAGAATCGATCGACCCAACTGCCGCTCGATCTGTCGATTGCCTACGACATCGCCGGGGCCGATTCCTCGGTTTTCACGCTCAAGGGGAATGTCGGGTACAGCTATGACTTCAACGACGAAGGAATTGAAGGAAGCATTGTCATGAACGGCCTCAACGGCGCCGGTTCCCTGTCGGCCAGGGGGCGCGAACCCGGTCGGCATGCCGTGAACCTCGGGTTGGGCTGCAAGTACGTCCGCGGCTGCCTCGACGCCGGTTTGCAATACGATTATTTTGCCAAGGCGGATTACCAGGCGCATCGCCTGGTCGGCAGTATCGGCGTCAGCTTCTGAAAAAGGATTGCGCTCCCGCGGCCTGAAGGACGGAAAGCGCGATTCCAGGCCGCGGGAGGCGCCGATACCTGGGCGGCGGAAAGGATCGCCGTTCCGGAAGGTTGCAACTGGCGGACCGACGCCGCTCCCACCGGCGGCATGGACGCCATGAAACCGGGATTGCGGGAAGCGCTTGTTCCCAACCGCACTCAGCGCCTCCCTGAAAACGGCAAACGGAAGCGGACGGCTTCCGGGAAGGCGCATTATACCGCCAGGCCGGGCGGAAAACAATTGCCGCGGCGTTGTCCGGATGACGCGAAACAAACAGCCCGTCTACGCCAGGGCGCCGTAACCGGCTGTACGCAAAGCCATTCGCCGCCAATTCCGCACTAATGCACTCCCTTCCGGATTCGGGAGCCACGACGACAAGACAATCTTTCGGACGCGAGTCGCGAACCTGTTTCCCGGTCCCCTCATTGCGCCGGCGACCAGCCGGCGGGAACCGGGATTGTCGAAGGAGTTTCGATATCGGTGTCCCCGGTATTGTCGCCCCGCAAGCCCGGCGCGTCGAGATTACTGAAAAGAACCCGGTTGCCGGGGCCAATCCAGAAGGCGCGGCTGCCGGTCGAGCCGCTCAGGGCGGGGAAGGCCTGGAGCGCGAAGGCGCAACACCAGCTTTCGCCGTTGAAATCTGCCGGTTCGCGGAAGAAATAGCCGTCCAGGGCCGATTGAACGCCGATTGACGCAGCGCCTGCCCAGGGAATGGCGGCCGCGACGGCCTTGTTTTCCGCCGACCAGGCGTCGGCCATGGACTTGGGGATCAGTTGCAGGAGCATCCGGGCGCCGGCATCGTCCGGATCCGGCTTCCGGCCATAATACAACAGCCGGAAGTTGGAGCAATAGCCTTCCGGCAGCGGCTGCCCGTCCTCGTCCCTCGGAGCGCCGTTTTCGGGAATGGCGCCGAGTTTGGCCAAACGAAAGGTTTCCTGCCGGCCGGAATAGACGCGGAGCATGGCGGCGGCGGCGCTTTCGTTGGCCCGGATCCGGCCCTGCAGCATGTTGGGGACGGCGATGGCCGTGATGATGGCGATAACGGCGATGACAATCATCAATTCGATAAACGTAAATCCCTTGCGCATGCGCATGTTCCTTTCGCCCTGAAGCGCCGGAAAACACCGCAAGGCAATCTTTGCCATCGAACCCGGTGTCGGCCGGGGACTTTGGAATTGGCCGAATATGCGGACCTGCCGGTCTG
>JAITKH010000036.1 GCA_031278535.1 Planctomycetota bacterium
GGGGATGCCAAAATGAACGATTTTCCCGCCGCACAGTTCGATGGCGCGCGGTATGACATCCTTTCGATCCTGGGTCGCCGTGGCTCCGGCAATCAGAAGGAGGTCGCAGCCGGCGGCCAGGGCCTGGTGAATCATCGCGCCGATCGAATGGACATCATGTCCGCTTTTCAGCACCAGAGCCAGGCGGTTTTCCATCGCTTCGAGGCGATTGCGGGTCGAAGTCACCGCCAGGTCGGGCCGCCGCTCTCCGTCGTCCGGAGAATCGCTCACGATGAGCGCCGTGCGCCGACACCCGAAACCCGCGACCCGCAGCGGCCGCGGCATGGAAACGGCTTGGCATGCGCGGTCCAGTGTTTCGTTTCTCACGGCGAAAGTGATGATCTTGACCGTTGCCACGATCTTACCGGCCTGGACCGGACAATACGGTGGGAGTGTCGCTATCGTGATCGACTCGTCCAGCGCGTTCAGACGGTCGATGGCTTCCGGTTCGACGAGCGCCAGCCCCGATACCGTCGCGCGGATGTCGCAACGGCCAGCCGCCGCCTCGCCTGCCTCGGTGTTTTTTCCGGCCAGCAGCCGGGCAAGTTTTCGGGCCGCCTCGTCTTCCCCCACGTCGGCATCCTGTAGTCTGGCGCCGCGTATGGAAGTGATGCCCGCCCCGTTCAGCGCCTCAAGGTCTTCATCGCCGAGAAGCTGTCCCTTCCTGAGCTTGCGCGCACCCAGATCCACGGAGTGCGCCAGAACGATTCCAGATGCGTCGCGGGAATCGAATTCACCAAAGATCATGCCTTTGCTCCCGAATGAAGCTGTTGAATGATCTGCGCCAGGATGGCGATGGCCATCTCCGCAACCCCGCGCCCGCCAAGATCGAGCCCCACCGGACCATGAATTCGCCGCGCGTGTTTTTCAAAACCCATGGACGAGAGCCGTTCGATTCTTGCGGCGTGCGTCCGCGAACTGCCCAGCGCACCGACATAGAAACAGCCGCCGGCGAGCGCCGAGACGAGCGCCGGGTCGTCCAGCTTGGAGTCATGGCTCACGGCCACCATGGCGGTCCGCCGGTCGGGAGGGAACTTCCGCAATGCCTCGTCCGGCCATTCGCAGATCAGATCGACATCGGGGAAACGCTCTTTCGTCGCGAAGGCCCGCCGCGGATCGATGACGTACACCTCGAATCCGGCAAGGATCGCCATTCGCGCGAGCGTTTGCGCAAGATGCACCGCGCCGATAATGACGAGATGAACCGGCACCGGGTAGAAACGCGCGAAATAAGCCTCTCCGTGCCAGTCGGCGACAAAAGAGTCTTCCCGCGACAAGAACGCCCTGGCCCATTCCATCCGATCCGGAGCGAGCGGGAGATTTCCGGCCATTCCCGTTTCATCAAGCAGCGCTGACACCCCGTCCCTCATCCGTGTGACGGTGAGAACCGGCAGCCTTCTTGAACGGCAATCGAGCAAACGATCAAGCAAATCAAACGGCATCCGTGCGACGAATACCTGAATCCGGCCACCGCAGGCCAAACCGTTTTCCCAGGCCAATTCGCTGCTGATGCCGAAATCGAGCGTACGGGGCACGCCATCCTCCAAAACCTGTTTTGCCGCCCCGATCACCACCCCTTCGACACAGCCGCCCGACACCGATCCCGCGAAACGGCCATCGTCCGCCACGGCCAGATGGCTGCCCACGGGACGGGGGGAAGAGTTCCAGGCGCGAATCACCGACGCAAGAACAATACGCCGGCCTTCGGCCCGCCAACGACGCATGTGGTCGAAAACCGCGTCGTCCTCGGCGGCGGACAGCATATTGTCTGTCATGAGAACGGCCCCCCTCCGAAATACATTTTCCGCGGGATGTGAAAACCGCGGCCCGTCAGCCGCCGACCACTCCCGTCGGCATGCCGGCGAGCACGAACCCGATGGCGAATATCAGCGCACAAAAGACGGTCAGGATCGCGCCGATCTTGAACATGTCCTTGAAGCTGAAATAGCCATAGGCATACGGCAGAACGAAGGAAGGGCTCTCCGTGACCAAAATGAAGTGCGTCGAGGAGGCGAATGCGGCCGCCAGCGCCAGGCTCAGGACGGGAAAGCCATGCTGTTGCGCGTACGAGATCACGAAAGGAACATTCACCGAAGCCGCCGCCCCCATGCTCGAGAATCCCAGCGAATCGATTGCCACCAGAATCGTTACGGCCAGGGGTTGAATTTGTTCCGGCAGATTGCTCATGGGCGCCAGGAGATTCTGCGCCACCCAAGTGGCCAGGCCGCTGGCGCTGGCGGCAACGCCCAGGCAAAAGCCGCCGACGACCAGCAGCAGGGCGCCCCACTCCAGTTCCTTTTCCAGCGCTCCCCAGGTTTTGATGGCGCCGTACGAGGGAATCGAAAGAAGCCCCAGAATCGCCAGGGAAACCAGGGCGATGGGAATCTTCGTCCATTCGCCGCTCAACCAGAGCGCGACGGCGGTCAGAAAGACGATGAAAGTACTGATTTCATCTCTTTTCCATGTCCCCATTGCCGCCAGATCTTTGCGGATCACCTCCTTGCCGAAGGGAAGCTCCCGCATTTCCGGCGGAAAAACCTTGAGAATCAGCCACCAGCATACCAGTGTGCAAGCAAATGTCATTGGCGCGGCCAGCAAGGTCCAGTCGAGGAAGGAAATCGAAATGCCGGCATTCTTCTCGAGGAAGCCCATGGCGATGATGTTGGCGGATACGCCGGAGGGCGTTCCGATTCCGCCGAGCGTCGAGCCGAACATGATGGCCATCATCAGGGCGCGCCCGAAATTGCTTTCCCCAGGTTTGCAGCCCGCCGATTTGATCAACCCGACCGTGACGGGAAGCATCATGGCGACGACGGCCACGTCGGTGATGAACATGGAGAGGACAAACGATACCAGGAGGTACACGCCGATGACTCTTTTCACTCCCGTTCCCGAGAGTGCCAGCAGGATATAAGTCAGCCGCTTGCCGAGGCCGGACCGGTTGAACGCCACGGACAGCGCGAGGACGCCGATGAGGAAGGGGACAAAGTTGTCGCCAAAGCCCTCCGCAATGGCCTTCCTCAGCGGCACGACGTTCAGCAGATGCAGCCAGACCGGGACCAGCATCGCGGTGATAGGCACCGGCAGCGTTTCGGTCACCCACCACAGAACGGTAGCCGCCATGACCGCCAGCGTCGCCATTCCCGCAGGCTTCATTCCTTCCGGCAGGGGAAGAAAATGTGAAAACATTATGATCGCCAGGCCGGCGAAGAAATACATCAGCTTGCGCCTGCCCACTTGCGGGGGGGGGGG
>JAITKH010000062.1 GCA_031278535.1 Planctomycetota bacterium
ATCTCCAGGGGATGACGGCTTTCCAGTTCGAAGCGGAAGGCGGGATTCGCTTCGGCCGTATCCGTCCGGGCGATTTCGTGGTGGACAAGCGTCGCGTCGGGAAAAACCGGGAAAACCAAGCCAAGGATGATCTTGCCCCGATCCTTGTTGCCGGCTCGCGCCAGTGTTTGAGCCAAGGCAAGTCCAGCGACGCCTCGAACAAGGGTTCGTCCCGATGCCATGACCGCGCCATCCATCCGGTCCGGCAAGTGAAGGACCACGTCGCGCGAAACGAGCGATTTTTCGGCAGGCAGAATCGGCAGGGTCTCGAACAACGGTCCGTCCGGGAGGCATGACATGACGACAGCGCCGGAAAGATCATCAGGCGTTGTTCCAAATGGCAAGGAATCGAAACGGACGTCCAGCCAGCGGACAACGCCGTCGGGCAGAGTCAAACGCACCAGGGGAACCGTGAAAGATTCCATATCCGGCAATTCCCAGGCAGGGGAATGAAGGAAGCGGCGATCCGGTCGCGCCGCCGCCGGTTGGGCATTCAGGCGGGCTGCCCGGAGCAGCGACAGAAGCAGGATGCGCCTGTCGCCCATGAGATTGGCGTAAACATGGGCTGCCATTTCCCCTCCCTGTCCAGGTTCGACGTTCTCGCAGACATCGCGATATATCTCCCGGGCGGTTCCCTCGGGATCGGGCCGGTTCTCGACGCCGAATCGCCTGAGTGAGGTCAAATGAGCCAGCATCTGCTGCGACGGGGCAAGGCGCCATTCAAGCCGCCGAATTTCCTGGAGAACAATATCGCGCCAGGAGGTCTTGACGCCGATCCTGACCCAGGGGGTCCTTTCAGAAATGTCGACCGCGTCCGGTTCGAGTATTGGCGGGGGCGGCCGAGCCGTCCACCTGTGGATGTCGAATCCGTCCCGTCTCTCCGCGGAATATTCCACATGCCCGTCGATATTGGCAACCGAGGCAGCGAACGGGAAACCGATCGGTACTCGAACGACAAACTCGCTCAATAGGAAGGTGGAACGTCCCGAAGTGTCCTGGAAATACCAGGCTGCCGGTGGCGGAACGCAGCGCAAATCCAGCATGATCGTCTCAAGTGAACGAAGCTCCCGGGCCGAACCTGGCGGCGGCGCTGGGAGGCGAAGGCCGCCGGCGAGAGGGAACGGTTCAGGTTCCAATATCTGGCCGTCGGGGGAAATCACGCGGGCGGAAAGCATTTCCCCGCTGTTGTTCACCGTGGCCAATGCTTCGCTTCCTTTTCGATTTCTGGCCAAATCGATATCATGCGTCAAACGCCGATGGGAACCGTCAGCGGCGAAGATTATTTCCTGGCGATCCAGGAGCCGCACCACATCGCCGGAAAAATATCCCGCGTCGGCCTGAGCGGTCATGGCAACAGCGTCTATTCCGGATTCGGCCAATAAGGGATCTGGGGTGCCGGCGAGGAAGTCAAGCATGTCGGCCAGGTCGAACTGGCCAGGATCGGAGGCAAGGCTGGTCCGCCAGCAATTGCGGGCGTCGTCAAGTTTTCCCGCAGCCATGAAAATGTCCCCAAGCCGTCGCCAAAGGGCCGAATCGTCCGGGCGGAGGCGAACTGCCTCCAGCATGGCTTCGACCGCCTCGGCATGCATGCCAAGCCGGGAATAGATTTCACCGATCCGGCGCATGGCAATCACGTCGCCGGCGAACTGGTCGGCCGCGTCGCGGAGGACATAGCCGGCCTCCTGCCCGGCGCCGGAGTCGGCCAGCGCCTCGGCCAGCGCGGTAAAAGCGTCAAGGGAGCTCGGTTCGGCGGCGGCGGCGGCTCTGCGGGCGGCGAGGCGGCGTTTCATGTCCATGAAGCCATCGTCCATCTCGGAGGCCAGGGCGGCCTGGGCCGCCGGCGAATCGGGAAAGAGGCGAACGCATTCTTCGCGGGCGGTGCGGGCCAAGGCGGCGCCGCCGAAATGTTCGGCCCAAGCGGCACGGGCCAGCATGATGTCAAGGCTTTCCGGATTGGCGGCGAAAGCTCGATCAAGGAAAGCGTACGCCTGGCCGGCGTCGGTGGTCGACTCCGCGAGAAACAGAAGCGACGGCACATTGTCCGGCCTCAATTTCAGTGCCTCCCGGTGCCAGGCGGCGGCTGCATCCCGCCGCCATTCCGGCGGTAGCAGACGATTATTGAAGGCGGCAATGCCGGCGAGCGTCCGAAACGTCGAACTGCCGTCCTTGTCATCCCGGATTGCTCGCGTCAACCACCAGAGGGAGGTGTCCGGCATGCCCTGTTCCGAACACGCCAAGGCGTAGCTCGCCGCCAGGGCCGGGGCTTCGTTGGCGACGGCCTGGAGGTCGGTCAGGTATTTCGGCCGCCTTGCCTCGCGCCTGGCGTTTGCCGACTTGAATGGAACATGGCCGGCGGCGGAGGCGTCCCAGGCAAAGGGGATCGATGACTCAAGGCGAAATGCCACCCGCGCCGAGGCGGCTTCGATATCGGGCCGGGGGGGAAACAAATGGAGGAGCAGGGCGTGTTTTCCGGTGGAAAGCGGGAACTGCACCGTATGTTCGGCTGGTTCTTCCGCCGCTTCCTTGTTTACGTCCGCCACGAGTTGGTCGTCCACATGGAGGCGCCAGGAAACGTCCGAGAAGACGTGGAAAGATGCCTTGTCGTCGGACGACTCCATGACGAGGCTGGTGAACAGGAGTACAGCGCCATCCATTCCTGCCGGCGCATCTCGCCAGGGATGAACGAAGGGGAAAGCCCGATTTTCCGGAATAAGCCGCCACGGTGGCCGTTCCCGCCACCGTTGGAAAAGGGCGGCATCGGGATGGTCCGCCACAATGGTTTGGGGAAGAAGTTCTCCCGCCTCGGGCGGTTCGATCGTCAGGAAACAGGCGCTTGCGAAATCCTGGAAAGGGCCGGCCGCAAGCCATGCTGTGGCGAGACCCCGCCGCCGGTGGAGGGCAAGCGCCTCCTCCCGGTGGCCGCTGGCGGAGAGCGATCGGGCGAGGAAACGGCGCAGGACATCCCGGAGTTCCGGAGGCATGTCCGGGTTGGAAACGAGCAGCCGGCGCACCTCGGTTTCTCCCACGGTGACGGAGGAGAGGCTGGCGGGATTCGGCGCAAGAGCGGTTCGCGCCGCCAATTCGGCTAAGGGCGTTCCCCGTTCCTCGTCGGCGGCGGAAAGGCAGAAACGGATGCCGCCGTCGCGATCGCCGCGCAGGAATGCATGGAATTCGATGAAGGCGTGCGCCTTCCCGGCCAAGGCGGCGGCATCGGAAGGGGAAGCGACGGGTGCGGCAAGCATTGGAAGCGCGATAAGGGCGGCAAGCGCCGGGAATGCTGGCCGGTTCATGGCGTCTCCCAGACGAGAATAGGCTCTATCCAGCGCTTGCAGAGAGCAGCCATTTCCCGAAATGCGGAAAAGTCACCGACTGCCAGACGATGGCGGGGGATTTCGACTGAAAACTCGATATGCAAAACCCCGGCGGGGCCGTTTGCCGCCAGGGACAGGATTCCAAACGGATATTCGCGCCGGAACGGGGAGACGGGATTAAGAAGCCGCCAATCTTCCGGGTAGCGTACCCGTATGCGGCGTTTTATGGCAAAACCATAGGGCATGACGAGATCCTGGTTTCGAATGCCCGGAACAGCCATTTCATCCAAGGACAGCGGAAAGGGAAAACTGCCTCGATCGGCTGAGGCTGTACCGGGAAACGGCGGAATCCTCAGGATGGTTCGGCCGTCTCGTTTTACGGCGAGTCGCCTGAGGCGACTCCTGCCGGCAAAGGAGGCTGAAGCGGGGAACTGCGGGTTTTCGGTAAAATCGGTCCAGGCCGCGGTTGGATGGGCGCATTGCGCCGCAAGGAACGATTCCCATGCCGACGTCCTGGAATCGGGGGCGGCAAAGCGGGCTCGCAGCATTTCAGCCGCGGCGCCGGTTCCGGTGGCGTCTTCCTCCCAGAGTGCGC
>JAITKH010000084.1 GCA_031278535.1 Planctomycetota bacterium
CGTCGCATCCGACCGGGATATAGTCGCGGGCCTCGGCCAGAGTCATGCCGCGCCTGACGAGGGAAGGGATGATCAACTCGTCGTTAAGCACCTGCGGCATGCCGTTGCCGCGGGCGATGCTCTCGACCGCCTGATCCAGGAAATCCTTCGGCGTGTTCCGGTGGAGGCGGACCGTGAAATTGGGTTGCTGGAGCCCCACATGGAGATTCGACCGGAGACACATGCGGGAGAGGGGGTTGGTCGCGTCCCGGCCTTGGGCGTCGAGGCCGCCTGCCACCAGGTTCTGCCCGGCCGCGTAGCCGGCGTTGATCTCCGCCGATCCCGTGCTGTCCACACGGAGAATTTCGCAGAACTTGAGAAAGATCATGTCGACCAGTTCCTGCGCCTCGCCCATGGTTATGGCTCCGGAAGCGAGGTCCTGTTCGAGATAGGGCCACATGTACTGATCGAAGCGCCCCGGGGTGATGGAAAAGCCGTTGCTCTCGATCTGGGGAATGAGCTGCTGGAACCAGAAGGACTGGATCGCCTCCCGGAAATTTCCGGCCGGCCGGCGCGGCACGCGCTCAAGAATGGCGGCCAGGCGTTTCAACTCGGCCCGGCGGCCGGGGTCCGCCTCTTCCGCCGCCGATTCCAGGGCGAGGGCGCGGTACCGATCGGCAAAGATCAGGATCCCTCGGCAAATTTCTGCAAGCGCTTGGTAGAAGGGGGTGCGGATCGGATACTCCGGGTCGGCCGGATCCAACGCTTCGCGCCGGATCTCCACCTCCTGGAGAAGGCCGTCCACTCCCTTGTCCAACAGCTTCCTATAGTCCATCGCCACATGGGCGAAGCCGCTCCATTCGTGGGAATTGCTGAAAAGTCCGGCGGCGATCCCCGCCGCCGCCGCCGGATGCCGGGTCGCCCGGAAATGATCGGTGAGGGTTTTTCCCCGCCACCAGGGTTCCATGGCCCTGAGCGACGCCTTGACGTCCGATGCCACCCGCAGGCGGTTGTATTCCCGGGTTTCGAACTCGTCGAGATCTCCCATGAAGGCCATATTCACCTCGGGAAACGCCTCGGCCGCGCGCGGGGCCGCAGCCGGATGGCCGAGGATCAATTCCCCGGGAAAAATGAAGACAGGCAGTCGGGCAAGGGTCTCGCGAAGCGCGATCGCCCGTTTCAGCACGACCGGATAATTTTGATATTCCCGATACACTTCATAATAGATTTCGGCCCTGGCAGCGCTCATCGAGGGCTGGAGCGCGAGGAAGCGATCCTTCAGATCCCGCACTCTCGCGGTCGGCTTGCTTCCCGATAGGCTGGCTTGCGGCATGATCGCTCCTCCCGTCCGTCTGGAGGCGCGACTCGACAAGGACACAAAGCCCCATTACAATGCTTCCGCGCCGCCGGAACCAAAATGATACGCGATCGGGTAGGCAAGGGCAATGGCTGCCCGGAAATTATTTTCCCCCCGACAGGCGCGGTCCCCGTTCCACAAGCTTCGACCGCCGGCGGACGAAATCGCCGCGGCGCCGGTATTGGGAGTTGCCCCGGGCCGGGCCGGGAATATAATGGATCGCGGCGCCGGCGTTCCGGCCGGCGATTCCGGGAGCTTCCCCGCATGACGATACTCTTGACCAACGACGACGGGGTGGATGCCCCAGGCCTTGCGATCCTGGCCCGGTTCCTGGCCGGACTGGACGATCTGGTTGTCGCGGCGCCGGCCGAAAACCAGTCCGGCGTCGGCATGGCCATCACCATCACCCGCGGCCTCATGGCGGAAAGACGGCCGGACGGTCCCGGCGGCGTTCCCCGCCACTCCATCGACGGCACTCCGGCGGACGCGGTGAAATACGCGCTCGGACACCTGTTCCGGGAAAAGCCGCCCCGCCTGGTGGTGAGCGGCATCAACTACGGCCCCAACCTCGGCAGAAATGTCCGCTGTTCCGGCACGGTAGGCGCCGCCTTCGAAGCCCTGACCTCGGGACTGCCGGCCCTGGCGGTGTCTGTCGAATACGCTGTCCCTCCCAATTGGGACGGAGCCGGACATTATGCGAGGCGATTGGCGGAGAAGGCGCTGAAGCTAGCCGAATCGCGGCCGGATCGGCCCTTTCTCCTCAACTTGAACGTTCCTTCCCGTCCGCCCGGAGAGATAGCCGGCCTGGTGGCGGCGCGGCACGGGACAGGCGGTTTCCTGGAAACCCTGGTCCGGAAGCCTGACGGCGAAGGGTTTGTCACGGGCGGTGAATGGCTTGTCTCCCGCGACGGCGACGCGGCCGTCTTTGACGCCGGTTTCGCGGTGGTGACGCCGCTCCGCTTCGAAATGACGGATGAAGCCCTCCTGGACGATCTCCGCTGGCGTTGGCGGGAAGATCTCGTTCGACCAGGCACGGACGCCGGCGCAAAAAAGGGGAATGGATGAACACACGCGATTCTTTTCGCCGGATCGATCCCCGGCTCTACCGCCATCCGGGCGAGACGAAGGCGCGCAAAAGCCTGGAACGGCTGCCAGCCTTTGCCAGGGGCATGGCCATGCTTTCGGACAGCGCCGGCGGCGGGGCCGAACGCCGAAGTGATTTCGCCTCGCTGATCCGGGTCGGTCCGGGCGTCCATCCCCGCCTGCACGATCTCTGGCGGGACAGCCTGGATCGCTTCGGCCTTGACGATTCGTCACTCCATCTCGCCTTCAGGCCCGCCCAGCCCTGGGCTTTCCACAACAGCGACGGCCCGGTCCTGGTTCTGGACGCGTCCTGGCTCGAGATCCTGCCGCATGGAGAAATGGCCGCCCTCTTGGCCATGCGGGCCGGCGATATCCGGCTCGGGAACGCACCCTGGCTCGCGGCCATAGACCTGCTTCGCCGCCTTGAAGATTTTTCGGGACTGGCCGCCGTACCGATTCTGGCGCTCGCCTGGGGTCTGGAAAACTGGCGCCGGTTCGCCATGTTCTCTTCCGATCGCGCCGCCGCCCTGTCCCTGGGCGGAACCGAACAAGTCGCCGCCCTGCTCGGCCGGCTGGCCGGAATTGGCGGCGGCTCGGCTTGGGGCGGCGTGGCGGACGACGCCATCCGCCTCCAGGGCGTCGAAGCGCTTTCCCTGGAACGGGATTGGGCAAACGGTGCCATTCGGCGTTTCGCCATGGCCATGAACAGGGGGAACCATGGCGCCATTGTCCGGCGCCTGGACCTCCTCTCCTGGTTCGCCGGCGGCATCCCCGACAGGTTGTTGGCCGGGGAGATCGTCGAACCTGCCGCGGAAGAAAGCGCCGCCGCCGGGGAGTCCGCCGATGAAACCGGTCCGGCCTTTTGGGGCGCCTTCGCCGGCCAGGCTGCGGCGACGGACGGCGGAATTCCGGCGAAAGGCGCGGATTTGGCCGAGGCGGTTGAAAAGGGTTGGGCGGCTTTCCGGCAAGCCGGTGAGGCCCTATGGCATTCGCTGGACCCGTTCGGATGGCCGCCGGACCGTCCGAAGGACAAACGGTAAATGGCAATGTTCCCGAAACCGGCCCATGCGGCCAGGCTTCTGGCGGCCTTCCTGGCGGCGGCGACCGCGGCGCACGCGGAAGAAGCCGTTCCCGTGTCCGCCGGCGCGGTCCTCGCTCCACCGCACGCCAGAATCAAGGTCGCCCTCCCCCCTCCGATCCGGCTCGCGCCGCCGGGGAATCCGGTTCCGGCTGGCGCTCCCGCCGAAATTGCGGGGGAACCCGCTGCCGTGAAAGCGGAAGCCGATCCGGGCAAGGGGGACGAAACGACGGGAACGGAAGAAGGAGGGAAAGGCGGCAATGGGGCGCAAATCCTCGCCGTTTTCGCCGGCCGGCCGATCACCGACGCCGATGTCATGCGGGAACTCTGGCTCAGGCACGGGCGCGAAACCCTCGACTGGATGATTGGACGTGCCGTCATCCAAAACGAATTGGCGCGCCACAACCTCTCGGTTTCTCCAGACGAAATTGAAAAGCGCCTTGCCGAACATGTGGCCGGCCTTCGCTTCGCCTTCCCGAATCTTTCCGAACCGGAGGCGCTGACCCGCGCCGCTTCCGGCATGCGGCTTGACGAATACCGGGAGCGGTCGGTGTGGATGGAACTGGCGCTTCGAAAGATCGCAATGAAGACCCTCAAGCCGGATGAAAGGCAGCTCCGGAAATTTTACGCCGGGCGGGAGGCGGAATTCGTCGTGCCGGAACGGGTGCGGATATCCCAGGTATTCATAGCTCCCTCGGGCGATCCCCTGAACGACGGCATGCCCGGCCGGGCTGACTGGGAAGTTGCGGAGCAAAAAACGCTGGAGGCGCACAACCGGCTTCGGTTAGGAGGGAATTTCGCCGAGGTGGCGACCGCCTATGGCTCGGGGGGAGGATTCTCCCGCTGGGTAGGCAGGGGCGAGCTTATCCGGGAGTTGGAAGATGCGGCCTTTTCCATGAGGCCGGGCTCGTTTTCCACGCCGATCCGGAGTTCTCTCGGATTCCACATTCTCAAGACCGAGGAGCGGATCGAGCGCCGGCAGCCCGATTACGAGGAAGTGCGGGAAAAGGTTCTCGCCGAGTACGAAGACGAGTTTTTCCGCCTCCACGGGGGCGAATATTTGATGATGCTTCTGGACGAAGCACAACGCGCGGGAATGCTGAAGCTCGGCGATGCCGTCGCCGGAGGGGAGGGGAAAGGTGGCGTTGCTCAGGCTGTCCCTGGACAATGACCCGGAGGGGGCCGCTCTGGCCGCCCGGAATGTTCTGGCCGGCGGCGGGGTGGTTGTTTTCCCCACCGAAACAGTATACGGAATCGGCGTGATGCATGGCCACCCCGGCGCGCTTGAGCGCCTCCGACGGCTGAAGGATAGGGAAGGGACGGATGCAAAGCCGTTCCAGCTGCTGGTGGACAGCCTCGACATGGCGCGGAGCCTGGGAGCGATGCCGCCGCCGGAGGCCGAACGGCTGGCCCGGCGCTTCTGGCCAGGTCCCCTGACCCTGATTATCCCGGATGCCGGAGGGCCGGTTGGCGTGGGGATACGCGTCCCGGATTCGCCGTTTGTACGCGGTCTCTGCCGGCGCTTGGGACGGGCCATCGTTGCCTCAAGCGCCAATCCGGCCGGCCGGCCGCCGCCGATCGGGCCGGATCAGGCCGACGTCTTCGGCGAAGGGGTGGATCTATTGGTTGACGGCGGCCCGACGGCTGGCGGCATTCCTTCGACAGTGGCGATCTGCCTGAACGGGAGGCTCAAGATAGCGCGCCCGGGAGGAATTGGCTCCGCGGACCTGCTCGCCGCCTGGCGGGGCCAGTGTTCCGTAACGTCTCACTCTTTGCTTGAGACTTTACGGGGAGTGCCCCCGGTTCGCCCGGTTTCCGCCTCCGGGGATTTCTCAGAGAATTCCCCTTCGGCATCGGAGATTGGTTCTGGAGAAAACGGGCTTCGGCACCCGCAAGACTAGTGTTCCGTAACGTCTCACTCTTTGCTTGAGACTTTACGGGGAGCGCCCCCGGTTTATCCGGTTTCTGCCTACGGGGAAGTGAATTCCCCTCCGGCATCAAAGGTCAATCCCGGAACAAACGGACTTCAGAATTTGTAAGGATTTAGACTTTACAGACCACTAGCCCTTTCAGGCAACTATGGGGAAATTGTCAAAGGGAGGAGGAAGGAATGGGTACGAAGGGCAGGGTGGCGGTCGGATCGGATCACGCCGCCGTCGAGGCCAAGGACAAGGTGGCGCGGCGGCTTCGGGAACTGGGATGGGAAGTGATCGACTACACCGTTGTCGTCGACGGAAAGGCCGATTATCCGAAAGCCGGGCGGAAAGTGGCGCTGGCGGTGGCGAACGGCGACTGCTGCAAGGGCGTTCTCCTGTGCGGCACCGGCCTCGGCATGAGCTATGTCGCCAACCGGATCGGGGGCGTACGGGCTGCCCTCTGCCTGAACAGCGAATATGCCGCTCTCTCCCGCGAACACAACGATGCCAATATTCTGGTCATGCCCGGCCGGGCAACCATCTGCGAACCGCACGAGAAAATTCTGCGGGTCTGGCTCGACACCCCCTTTTCCGGCGACGAACGCCATCTCCGGCGCATTCGGATGATCGACGAGCCTGACGCGGAATGAGCGCGACGGGCGGAAGCGAAATGCTCGAGGCGGTTGCCATCGACGGGCCGGCGGGCTCGGGAAAAAGCAGCGTCGCCCGACGCATTGCCGCCGTCCGGGGCTACCTGTATGTCGACACCGGCGCCATGTACCGGGCCGTCGCCCTGGCCGCCCTGCGACAGGGGATCGATCTTGAGTCGCCTGATGCCATGTTCGCCCTTTTCAAAAACCTGAATATCGCCTTCGACGCCTCGGGGGAGCGGCTGCTGCTCAACGGCGAGGACGTTTCGGACGACATCCGCGCTCCCGAGGTGGCGCGAAACGTCAAATTCGCGGCGCGGCTTCCGGCTGTTCGGTCCGCCATGGCGGCAGCGCAGCGCGCCATGGCGGACCAGCGGCCGGTGGTAATGGAGGGGAGGGATATCGCCACCGTGGTCCTCCCCGGGGCCAAATGGAAATTTTTCCTGACCGCAAGGCCGGAGGTCCGGGCGCACCGCCGCCACGCGGAAATGCTCGCGGCCGGACGCGAAGCGTCTTACGACACGATATTGGAGGACATCAGGCGGCGGGACGAATCCGACTTCCAGATCGGCCCCATGCGCAAAGCCATGGACCTGGCGAACAATAACGGCGGAATAGAACTCGTGGACACGAGCGACATGACGCCGGACGAAGCGGTACACCATATCCTGGACCGGATGTGAATCCGGAAAATCCGCCTGCGGAGCGTCTTCCCCGTCGCATTCCTGTTCAATCCGCCGCTTCTTCCGCCGCCGGGGATCGCTCCGGCCGACAAGGTAGTTTTATGCGCCGGCCCTGTTGCCGGCAAGGTTTACGTCAATTTTTCTGTTGCATTTTCCTCCGGCTGGTCGAATAATCGGATATGGCAGTGATACTAGTGCTCCGTAAAGTCTCAATCTTTGCTTGATACTTTGCGGGGAAGGTCTCCGGCTTATCCGGTTTCCGCCTCCGGGGAAGTGAATTTCCCCGGAGGCATTGGAGGTCGATTTCAGAGCAAACGGACTTCGCCATCCACGGATTTCATCTTTTTAGGCCAATAGGAGTTCATTTTAAACTACTATACACGACTATTTTTCGCGGAATCGGCATGTTGCCGAAGGGGGGGAGTCACAAAAATAATCAAATTCCACTCATTTTACGATTATTTTCGTAATACCAATGACCTATAACTTGATCTACAGAAAATAGCCGTATCCAGTGCGTATTGAACACAATATGCGGGAAACGTTTCCATGGCGGAAAACAAGCCGCGCCGATCGCAGGGCAGAACGCTTCTGCAGACAATAATTACCCGGCTGCGCGAATACGATTTGGACGAGGTTGTGATCATCTGCAATAAATACAGAACCAAACGCGGACTTCCTCCCCTGAAGGAATCCCTGGTGGAAAGCTTGCGCAAACGCCATAGGTGAGAAGATGTCGCGCCCCGTCAATGTTCCCGCCGGTGGCTATGGCTGGGAAATCCCATTTTTTCGCGGTAGTTGACAAGAGTGCGGCGCTTAATCGCCACTCCTTCCGCGGCGAGAAGTTTTAGTATTTCGTTGTCCCGGAGAGGCCGGCGCTTGTCCTCGGCCTCGATCACTTCCCGGATGCGCAGCATCACGGCGGCGTTTGAGCGGGTTTCCCCGCTCGCCTTCCCGTCCTCCAGAACGGAGGAACTCGCCCTGGCGAAGAAATGCTTGAGCGGCTTAAGCCCGAGCGGGGTATCAATGTACTTGTCCTTGACCGCCCGGGAAACGGTGGAAACGTCGAACCCAATCCGCTCGGCAATCTCCTGCATGAAAAGCGGTTCCGGCGCGTCCTTGATTCCAGAGAGATAGGATTGCTGGGCCTTGATTATCGCCCCGGCCACGGCGAGCATGGTCTGTTCCCGCTGCGCCACCGCCTTGATCAGCCATTGGGCGTGATTGTATTTGTCCCGAAACATGCGGGAAAGACCGTTCCGGCGGATTTGTTCCCGGAAGGCGGCGTAGGCCGCGGAACGGGATTCGTCCGCCTCCAGGCGTGCGCGGATAAGGCGTCCGCGGCGGGAATTGTCAAACAGGGCGGAAAAATATTCGGATATCACCGGTTCCTCGCGGCCGGAAACCAGGCGGACCCGGAATCCGGACTCGGCATCTCCCTCCACAATCAGATCCGGTTTCACCAAGGGCGCCGCTCCGATCGCATAGTCGGCGCCGGGGCGGGGAGTCAAGGTCCGGATAAGCGCGGCTCCCGCCTTTACCTCGTCCAGGCTGCACTTGAGGGCGCGGGCGATTTTCGGCAGGCGGTTTGCCGCCAAATCCTCGAGATGGTTTTCCGCCATGGCCCGGGCAACCGGAAAAGCTTCCGGCCGATCCCGCAATTGGATAACCAGACATTCGGAAAGGTTCCGGGCGCCGACGCCTTTCGGATCCAAACTCTGCAGCGCGGCCAGGGCCGCCTCCAACTCGCTCCGATCCGGTAGCGGCAGCAGGTTCTCCGGAACGGTTTCCTCCAAGGGAATGGTTAGCCAGCCGTTGGCGTCCAATTTTTCAGCCATGGCCTCGGCCAGGCTGCGGATGCGGGGAGGAAGGTCGAGCAGGGCGATCTGGAATTCGAGATGTGCGGACAGGGATGGCGGGCGCGACTCGGCGTTTGCTATCGGATCAAAGGCCTCGTCGTCGTTCCGGACGGCGTGCGCCGGCGAGTGGTCGTCGTGGGAATCGCTCCAGTCGTAGTCGATTTCGTCAAGGTACTCCAATCCGGCAATTTCATCCCTGTCGGCCCGGGTTTCGGAATCGTCGAAGGTCTCGACGGCGGTTCCTTCCCGATCCTCGCCGTCGACGATCTCCAAGGCGGGATTTTCCATCTGTTCCTGGTGAAGCCGCTGTTCCAGCTGCATCATGGGAAGCTGCAGGAGTTCCATCGATTGTATCAATTGGGGGGAGAGGTTCATCTCCATCCGCTGGGACGCCTGCATGGCGAGACCGGCGGACATTCCGGTACTCATCGCTTCTCCGCCATCCCGATGATCCACTCGGCGGCAGCCGCCAGATTGTCGGCGACAAAATCGGGAGTGGCTTTGCCGGCCGTCTCGGTTTCGGCTCCGTAGCCGGTTCGTGTCAGAATGCAGCCGGCGGCGCCGAAGGCGCGGCCCATGGCGATGTCAATGTCCCGATCGCCTACCACCCAACATTTTCCAGGGGAGAATCCCAGTTCCGTCGCCGCCCTGGCCGCCAGGCCAGGTTTGGGCTTGCGGCAGCCGCAGCCGTCGGCCTCGACATGGGGACAATAATAGGCGCCGGCGAAAAATTTGGCGTCGCCGCCCAATTTGGCGACGACGCTGGCGTTCACGGCTTCGACGTCGGCTCCGGTCATGATGCCGCGCCCCACTCCGGACTGGTTGCTGATCAGGACAAGACCGAAACCGGAACGGCGAAGACGGTCCAGACCTTCCCTGGCGCCGGGCAACAGCTCGGTCGCAGCCGGATCCTTCTGGTAATGCCTGTTGACGATGATGGTTCCGTCGCGATCCAACAGTACCCAGTTTTTTATCGCGTGTCCGCCCATATGCGCTTTCCCTTTTCCGCCCCGGCCAGGCGTCGGTCCCGAAGGCGTCAAGTTTCGGTTGAGAAATGATGACCGCGAATATTATGCCTCTTCGAAAAAATTGCGACTCTTTTTTCCCCTTTCGCGGCGGCCGTTGCAAGCACAGTGACAGCAACGGGTTGTACAAGGATGAATGCAACGGCCGTTCTTCCACGCCGATGCCAGGAATGGGAACGCCATTATGTATACCACATGTAATAGGAAAAAATCACAGCCAGGCTGACGCTGGCAACGATGGCGGCAGCCAGATCGCAGTAAAGCCACCACAGATCATTCCAGGCTATAGCCTGTCGCAGCTTTTCCAGCCAGACCGCAGGCCATCTCCGCCACAAGCGCCTGACGTAAAAAAGCAGCTTGCCCTTCAGGTTTGGCGGCGCGGCTTCGGCGGCCGCAGTTTCCACCC
>JAITKH010000142.1 GCA_031278535.1 Planctomycetota bacterium
AAACTGGCGGCTGTCACCGGTTTCGCCCTGGACGAGTACGCTCCCAGGGACGTGCTGGAAAAGGCGGTTGGGCAGAGCGTCCTCTCCGATCTGATGGTTTGGAACGATCTTTCCTATGATCGGGCGAAATTCGTGGCTGTCTTTATCATCAACCTGGACGGAAGCGTAATAGCCTCCATCATCAATTCGGACGGCCCGATCAACTTCCCCGCCCTGATGGCGCCGCCTCGGGAGGGGGCGTTCGAGGTGATTGGCCCCTACCGGCTCGTGGCCGATTACCTGCTTGACGCCTCCGGGGAACTGGTGGCGCGGGGTGTGGCCGACATCCTGCAGAGCGACGGCGGCGGAGAAAAGATCGGCAGCGCCCTGGTTCTGTTCCATGCTCCCGGTTTTCCCGATGATCTTCTGTCCATCATTACCGGGCTGTCCGTCCTCCTGTTGATCCAGCTCTGTTGCCTGGCCTTGGTTTGCTGGGCCGTTTCCAGCCGCCACGGGGCGAATGTCCGGCGCCTGGCCGAAGACATGTGGGTCTGGGCGGACGGGGACCTTTCGCGCCGGGCGGAGGTGAGGGGAACAGCGGAAATGGCCCTTCTGGCCGAAGCTTTCAACCATATGGGCGAACGCCTGCGCGTCGTCTGGGCAAAGGAGCGGGAAACCACCAGGCTGGAAAGCGACCTGTCCGTGGCGCAAAAAATCCAAAAAAGCCTCATGCCAGCCAATACCCCCGACATCCCGGGCATGGATGTTCATGTGATTTACCGGCCGGCCCGGGAAATCGGCGGCGACTACTATGATTTCCTTCCCATCGACGATCGCCGGATCGGCGTGATAGTGGCCGATGCCAGCGGAAAATCGATTCCCGCCGCCCTGGTCATGTCCACCACTCGCGCCGTCATCCGTTTCGTCGCCATGGGCGGCGCCGGAATGATTGAAACCTTGACGCGGGTGAACTCCGTTCTTGGCTCCAGCATCCCGAAGGGAATGTTTGTCACGGCTTTCTTCCTTGTTTTCGATATCCGGGAACACTCGATCATCTGCACCTCGGCCGGCCACACGCCGCTCCTGATCGCCCGCCGGGACGGGACAATCGAGTCGATCAACCCAAGCGGCATGGCTCTCGGATTCGATGCCGGCCCCGTTTTCCGCAACACCCTCAGGGAGCAGCGGGTGGAATTTTACCGGGGCGATCGCGCGCTTTTGACCACTGACGGGGTGATCGAGTGCGTCAATTCCTCCCATGAGGAGTATTCGGAGCGCCGCCTGACGGAGTTTCTGCGCCGCAATCGGGATATGACAAGCCAGGATTTTCTGGGCGCCCTCATGGCCGATTTGGATCTGCACCGGGGCGGAACGGAAATGCTGGACGACACGACAGCCGTGACGTTCAGGATTCTTTGAGAAGGACAGGCCGGCGATGGCGAAATTCGGCATCACTGTTTCGGATCGGAATGGCGCCAACGCCGTGGTCAAACTGGCCGGCGCCATGGAGACGGCGGATCTGACCCGGATGGAGGACGAATTCAACAAACTGTTCGAGGCCGGCGTGACCGCATTGGCAGTGAATGTCGCCGAATTGGAAAGCCTTACCAGCGCGGGATTCGGTTCCATCGTCAACCTTTCCCGCATCCTGCGGACGAGGAAAGGGAGGTTTGCGATCACTTCGGGGCGGCCGGAGTTTCTCGAATTGATCGAGTTGCTGGGGCTCCAGGACGAGTTCGACCTGGCGGAAAATATGGGCGGGGCGAGGTGAAAAGCCGACGGGAAGGGATAAACGCACTCCGGGAGAGGAAGGAAACAGGGAAATGTGGCGCAAAACAGTGACCCCCCGCTTCGGGGATATCGATGGACTCCGGCACGTCAATAACTGCATGCTGCCGGTCTGGTTCGAGACGGCCAGGGAACCGTTTTTCCGGCTTTTCCACCCCAACCTCGACATGAACGGGGAATGGCGGCTGATCATGGCCAAAATCATGGTCGAGTTTGTGCAACAAATGCGGCTGGGAGCCGACATCGAAATCCGCACCTTTGTCAAAAAGATCGGCCGATCTTCCATGACGCTCTACCAGGAGGCGTGGCAGGACGGCGTCCTCGGCGCCAAGGGAGAGGCGGTGGTGGTGCATTACGACTTCCAGGGGAAAAAATCGCTGCCCATACCGGATGGAATTCGGGCGGCATTGGAACGGAATATGGTTCCGGAGGAGTCCAGCCCGAGGACGAAGTCGGGACGCTTCCCGGCCAATTGAACTCGACGGGGACCGCCAGAAAAAGGAAAGGATGCGGAAAAGAGCCATGAGCGACGAAATTTTCACGGAATCGACCATGGGAGACTTTCTCGAACGCCAGGCGGGAAAGGATCCGGATCGCGAATTCATCGTGTACCCGGATCGGGATCTCCGGTTTACCTACAGCCAGTTCAACGAACGGGTGGACGCCTTGGCCAGAGGCCTGCTCGAAATCGGACTGGACAGGGGCGATCACATCGGCATCTGGGCCAGGAACGTTCCGGATTGGCTGACCTATTTCTTCGCCGCCGCGAAACTGGGCGCCGTCCCCGTGACCATCAACACCTATTATAAGAGTCACGAATTGGAATATGTCATCAGCCAGTCGGACATGAAGGCCCTGGCCATGGTGGACGGCTACAAGGGCGGCAACTACTCCTATCTGGACATCCTCTACGAAATTGCCCCGGAAATCCGGGAGACGTCCAGCTTCACCCGCAAGGTGAAGAGCGACAAGCTCCCGGTGCTCAAAACCATCATCTACATGGGGCCGGAGAAACACCGCGGCATGTATTCGACAAACGAGCTGATTTCCCTGGGCGGACATCTTTCGGACGCGAAGCTCCGCGCCAACATGAAGCTGATATCCAACCGCGACATGGTCAACATGCAATACACCTCGGGCACCACCGGCTATCCCAAAGGGGTGATGCTGACGCACCGGAACATCATCAACAACGGCTTCTACATCGGCGAACGGCAGCGGCTGACCGAAATCGACCGGGTGTGCATCCCCGTGCCGCTGTTCCATTGCTTCGGCATCGTCCTTGGCGTCATGGCGGTTCTCACCCACGGCGCCACGGCGGTGATGCTGGAGCAATTCGATCCGCTTACCGCCCTGATGGCGGTGGAAAGGGGGAAGGCCACAGCCATCTACGGGGTACCCACCATGTTCATAGCCGAAATGACCCACCCCCTGTTCGACAAGTTCGATCTCTCGACCCTGCGCACCGGCATCATGTCCGGGTCCCCCTGTCCCATCGAATGGATGGAGAAGGCAATCAAGCTGATGCACATGCGCGACATCACCATCCCCTACGGCATGACCGAGACCGGGCCGGTCTTCACCATGACCTCGGTGGACGACTCCATCGAGCGGAAAGTCGCGACCGTGGGCACCTCCATGCCCCACTCCGACGTGAAGGTGGTCGATCCGGAGACCGGGCTCGAATGCCCGCCGAACGTGCCGGGCGAACTGTGCTGCAGGGGCTACAACGTGATGAAGGGCTATTACAAGATGCCCGAGGAGACGGCCAAGGCCATCGACAAGGACGGTTTCATGCACTCGGGAGATCTCGGAACGGTGGACGAGTACGGGTATTATCGCATCACCGGACGACTGAAAGACATGATCATTCGCGGGGGCGAGAACATCTATCCCCGCGAACTGGAGGAATTCATCTATAAGTATCCCGGCGTGAAGGACGTGCAGGTGGTGGGATCGCCGGATCCCACATTCGGCGAGGCGGTGGCCGCCTTCATCATCCCGGAGCCCGGTACGGCAATCGCCCCCGAGGACATCCAGGATTTCGCCCGCGCCAAGATCGCACCCTACAAGGTCCCCAAGTACGTCTGGTTCGTCGACGCGTTCCCCCTGACCACCAGCGGGAAGGTGCAGAAATTCATCCTGAGGCAAATGGCGGCCGAGCGGATCAGGGAAGCGGAGGAAAAAGACGACAAGCTGCCCTGATCCCGGCGGAAACGCCCCTTCTCCGGCCGCCCTCCTGCAAGACAGGCTCTCCCGCCTTTCGGGCAGGAAGGTATTCTTGGTTCTCACCGACAACCGCCGTTCGATGGCATCGGTGAGGCGGTGGGCCGGCGGCGGCGTGGAACTGAGGCTTCAGCGCCTTTTTCTCGACGCTCCCCCCGAGGTCCTGGCGGAGTTGGGGGATTTCCTGGCGGAGCGGAGCCGTTCGAGCCAGGCAATGCGCGACTTTGTCAGGCGGCGCTTTCGGGAGAAGGACGTCCCCCGTTCCCCGGCCGGCCCGGCGAAGATGGCGACAAGGGGGAACCACCATGATTTGGCCGCCATGGCGGAACGCCTCAACACCGCCTACCTGGGCGGCAGATCGCGGGCCGGGGTGACCTGGGGGCGGCGTGCCCGGGCAGGGCGGGGCCGCTCCATCCGCTTCGGCTGCTACGATCCGGCCCGCAACCTGATTATCATGAACCGCAAGCTTGATTCAGCCGAGATGCCGGCTTATTTTGTGGAATATATCCTGTTTCACGAGATGTTGCACGAGGTGTTGGGGATGGATTCGCGGCCGGACGGGAGACGAAGCATCCACGGCAGGCTGTTCAAGCTCATGGAAAGCACCTACCCCGATTACGAAAAGGCGCTAGCTTACGAGAAGGGATTGTGCCGCCGGCTGGAGACGCTGTGACCATGGGGACGAAGGCGAGAACGCGCCGGTTTCGGAAGGGCGGCATGGCGGCGAAGGCGATCCGGCGGCATTGACCGGGCTGTCCCCCGGGGAGGTGGCGGCATGTCCAGCGACCTGCTCGAATTTCACGGCATTGTCCATTCATACGGTCCGATCCGTGCGGTGGACGATGTCACTCTCCATATTCGGCGGGGCAAGGTGTTTTCTCTTCTCGGTCCCTCCGGCTGCGGCAAGACCACCCTGCTGCGGATTTGCGCCGGCTTCCTGCGCCCCCGGGCCGGGCGGGTGATCCTGGACGGGAACGACATCACCGATTTGCCGCCGGAACGGCGGCAGGTGAACACGGTTTTCCAGAACTACGCCCTTTTTCCGCATCTGAACGTTTATGACAACATCGCCTTTGGCCTTCGCGTCGCCTCCCGCCCCGAGGCGGAAGTCAGGCGCGAAGTCGGCCGGATGCTGGATCTCACCGATATGGGGGAGCACATCCGCAAGCGGGTGAGCGACCTGAGCGGCGGGCAGAAACAGCGGGTCGCCATCGCTCGCGCCCTGATCAACCATCCCCTGGTGCTTTTGCTGGACGAGCCGCTGGCGGCCCTGGACTTGAAACTCCGGCAGCGCATGCTGGTCGAGCTCGACACCATCCACGACGAGGTCGGCATAACCTTTCTCTATGTCACCCACGATCAGGGCGAAGCCATGTCCATCTCCGACACCATTGCGGTGATGAACAAGGGACGGGTGGAGCAAATCGGTTCCCCCGCGGAAATTTACGAAGCTCCGCGCTCCTCTTTCGTCGCCGCCTTCATCGGCGACACCAACTTCTTCGATGGCGTTGTGCGGGAGGCCGGGGGGGACTATTGCCGGGTCGGCATCGACGGCTTCGGCGAGGTTCTCTTCTTCAATGACAAAAAGGTGCGGGTCGGCGGCGCCGTGCACTTGAGCCTCAGGCCGGAAAAGCTGCTCATCCTGGCTGCCGAGCCGGAAACGCCGGCCGAAAGCCATAACGTGGTGAAAGGAGTGGTTGAGGAGGCGATATACCTCGGCTCCCATACGAAATACTGGGTCCGGGTCGGCGAATACCGCCTGGCGGTGCACCGCCAGCACCGGCGCTTTCTTCTGGACGAGAAGCCGATGCAATGGGGCGATACGGTCTGGCTTGAATGGCATGCCGACGACGGCTACATGCTGGAGCGCTATTCCGAAGCCGACGAGGAACTGCTTTCCCTTCCCGACACGGAATACGGAAGCGGGGAGGCGAGTGCCGGGACGCTATTCGAGGAAAAACCGGCGGCGGAGAACGCGCCATGAAGCTGTCCGACGCCGTTCCGGCCGACCCGAATCCATCTCCGTCCGGCCGGATGGAAATATTCTTCACCCTGCCGTCCATGGCTTGGCTCGTCGCCTTTCTGCTCGTCCCCACCCTCATGATTTTCGCTTTTGCCTTCCGGCCGGCCGATCCCTATGGCGGCGTCGGGAAGGGCTGGACGTTCGACACCATTGCCCATGTTTCCAGTCCCAACTATCCGGCCATCATCTGGCGCACCGTTTGGCTTTCGTCCGTTGTCACCTGCATCTGCCTTGCCCTTTCGATCCCGGTCGGCTATTGCCTGGCGCGTATATCTCCGCGCTGGCGGCAGTGGGCGATACTCGGGGTGGTGGTGCCGTTCTGGACCAACTTTCTCATCCGGGTTTTCGCCTGGAAAACCATTCTCGCCACCGGCGGCTCCCTGCACGCGGCGCTTGTCTGGTCGGGGCTGATTGACCCCGCCCGGACGCTCCTCTACTCCTCGGGCGCCATCCTCCTGGTCATGATTTACACGCACCTTCCCTTCGCAATACTTCCCATCTACGCCGCCGCGGAGAAATTCGATTTCGGCTTGCTGGAAGCGGCCCGGGATCTCGGCTCCAGTTCCCCCGGCGCCTTTTTCCGCATTTTCCTGCCTGGCGTCACCCGGGGGCTCGCAACCGCCGCCATCATGGTTCTGGTTCCCTGCCTCGGATCCTATGTCATCCC
>JAITKH010000148.1 GCA_031278535.1 Planctomycetota bacterium
CGTTCAAACTGTCCGCGCCAAATTCTTTGACGGCGAATTCGATCATTCGCCTGCCGAGCCCATGCCCGCGGAAGGCGGGATCGAGGAAGAGCATCTCAATCTTCGAACCCTTGATCCCCATAAAGCCCGCTGGAGCGTCGGCCGCATTGACCATAACGCTGGGGGAAGGGATTTTTTTTGGAGGAAGTCTTCCACCAACGGCCTGAACGATTCAATGTCTGTCTCCGAAAGGAAATGGCAAGTTGCCCGCACCGAACGTTCCCATATTGCGAGAAGGACGGCAACACAAGTCGGAGTTCTTCCGTTCGCGGCGACAATATGCATGGATGCATCCCCCAATAACGGACGCTTCCGATTATCGCCATGATGCAAATGCCATTCCATCTTCATGAAAGTTTCCGCCAGGGATTGGACGACGCGTACGGGAGGCGGGATCGGCCGATGCCGACTCCCATAATCAAAAGCGATCCGGCCATACCGAGAAATAGCGGATCGACGCCGGCGGGGAGAATGAAACTCCCAATCAGAATCAACAATGGGCCGATACCCATCGCGGCCAGGGCATATCGGGCGGGTATACGCCCCGGCAGGAACAACGCCGCGCAAAGCGGCGCAAATGCCACCGTCCCGCGCAGTCCCATGGATAAATAACTCCAGTTGAGGATCATCGCTCCCATATTTCCCGAGATCAACAGAAGGGCGCCGGCCAGAATGACGAATATGATTGCCCTCGACATCATGAGCATTCTCTTGTCGGATGCCTGCGGATCGAGGTAAATCCGATAAATGTCCCCACAAAGCATGGTGCTGACTCCAAGGGATATTCCCGCCCCTGTACCAATTTATATATAAATAGATAAAACGACATCTCGTCATAATTAGATGGACGCCTTGTGTTTCTTTTTTATTGGGTACGTCAAAAATGCCTGTAAAACACCTATTGTGGAAAAGGACGTTCTGTTCGCCAAAGCGAAAATTCAAGCGCTACATTAGAACTTCATGAATATCTCTCTTTTAATGTCAATTTGCAAAACTCCAGCTTCTTACTGATAAATATGAACATCGCAATGTCTGAGCAATCGGCAAAAAAATTAGTACGGGATGTGATATTTCAATAGTACCAGGGAATTCCTTCAACATGTTTGTCCGTCGTGCGACAAATTTGTAATGGTATATTGGCTCGGAGCGTTGAGCGAGGACAAATATCAGGGATCGGAGTTTCATTCGATCTCCCAACACGCTATCCGTCCCTCCGTATCGTCACTTCAGGGCTTGCGCATCGAGGATTTTTCTTGTGAGGGGGCTGGAAAACCCGATAATGATCCTGTTTTGCCTGATCGGTCTTCAATCCCCTGACGTGCGCAGAGGCAGGGATGAATATGGCATCAACCGCGTCACGACCCGGAGAATGAATTCGGCAAGCAGCGAAGGAAAAACCGGAGATGGTTTCCGATCCCGACGAAACGCTGATCCAGAACATCGTGGATTTGCCCACCCTGCCGCAGATCATCAATACCCTGATGACAATGCTCGACGATCCCGATTCCTCGGTACGGGACATCACCAATGTCATGGGGAAGGATCAGACGCTGGTGGCAAAGATATTGAAGCTTGTCAACTCGGCCTTCTATGCCATTCCCAAACGGGTGAGTTCGGTGTCGCAAGCCATCGCCATCCTCGGCTTCAAAACCATAAAATCCCTCGTCCTCAGTTCCAGCATCATCGGAATGTTCGAGGGAAACGACGAGAACTTCGACTACCAGGAGTTCTGGATCAATTCGATAGGAGTCGGGACCATCAGCCGCTTCCTGATATTGAAGCTCGCGGGCGATCCGTATTCCGGTTGCGCCGCCATCCATCCCGACACCGGATTCGTAACCGGTCTGCTCGCCGGCATCGGCAAGGTGGTGATGGAGCAATATTGCCACGACGCTTTCGTACAGATCATCGAAAAGGCGAAAACCGAACAGATCGCCTTCCGCGAAGCGGAGATGGCGCTCGTGGATACCAACTACGCTTCGATTGGATACCTGCTGGCGAAGCGCTGGAATCTGCCGGATGAGGTGCAGGTTCCCATCAGGTTCCAGGACAGCATCGAAGAATGCCCCAGGGCGTTCCAATCCCTGGCGGCCGTCATCGCTCTCGCCAAGTATCTTTGCCGCCTGAAGCAATACGGCCAGTGCGGCGATTTCGACAATCCGCCGAAGCCTCCGAAACAGGCGGCCGTGGTATTGACGCTTTCAAAGGAATCGCTGCCGCTGCTTACGAAAGGCTTGGCCGAGGAATTCGAGAAGACCGAGGCTTTCCTCGCCGTTATCCGCTCCTGACAACCGCGTTTCCCGGAAAGCCCGATCTTCTACAAAAATTCGATCTTGTCTATCCGGATTTCCTGGGCCCCGCCCGGAAGTTCCGCCGTTACCGTTTCCCCTGGACCGTGTCCCACCATGGCCTTGGCCAACGGCGAGGTGACGAGAATTTTCCCCGAGGCGGGATCCGCCTGGCCGGCGCCGACAATGGCGCGGACCAGCGTCCTTTGATCGCCTGTCCGCGTGAAAGTCACTGTGCAGCCAAGCACCACCTTGTTCCGAGGAGCTTTGGCGGGATCGATGATGATGGCGTTTGCCAGCATTCCGTTCAATTGGGCGATGCGGGCATTCAGCATCGCCAACTCTTCGCGGGCGGCGTGATAATCGGCGTTTTCCCGGAGATCGCCCTTTTCTCTCGCCTCTTCGATGGCTTTCTTTATTGCGGGGCGCTTTTTTTCCAGTTCAACCATTTCCGCCTTGATCTTGGCCATCCCCTCCTCGGTCATGGGAACCGCATCATTGCCTGACATGCTGTTTTCCTCGCAAAAGCGAAAAGGGCAAAAGAAACGCCGCCCTTTCTTCAATCCATTCCCCCAACCAGGCCGGCCAACCTTCCGCAACCCTCCTCAATGTCCTTCTCGCTTGCCGCGTAGGAAATGCGGATATGGTCGGGGGCGCCGAAACCTTCTCCGGAAACCATGGCCACATGGGCCTTTTCCAGGGCGATTTCGCAAAATTCCAGGGACGTATTGGCACGGCGGCCGCCGAATTCCCGTCCAAAAAGCCGGGAAACGTTCGGCAGCGCGTAAAACGCCCCGGATGGCATGGCCATGGAAACGCCGGGGATCGCATTCAGAAGGCGATGGAGCAGGACGCGGCGCTGATCAAAGCGGGCCGCCATGATCGCAACGCTGTCCTGGGGACCGGTCAGGGCCGCCAGCGCCGCCGCCTGGGAAGCAAAGGCCGGGGCGGAACAAGTCTGGCTCTGGATGGAGTCGACAGCTTTTGCCATCGCCGCGTTCGCTCCGATCCAGCCAATTCTCCAACCAGTCATGGAGTACGTCTTGGAGCAGCCGTTCACCACCACTGTCCGGTCCAGACAATAGTCCGAAACCGAGGCGATGGATCGATGGATCGCCCCGCCAAAGACCAGGCAATCGTAGATCTCGTCCGACAGGCACCACAACTCCCGCTTTTCCATGAGTCTCCCCAGCGCCTCGATGACGGCCGGGGGCGTCACCTGCCCCGACGGATTGGTCGGCGAGTTAAGAATGACAAGCTTGGTTTTCGGGGTTATCGCCTTCTCGACCGCTTCCGGCGACACCGCGAAGCCGTCTTCCTCGCGCGATTCGACAAATACCGGAATGCCGTCGGCCAGGCGCACCATTTCAGGGTAGCTCACCCAATAGGGCGCCGGGATGATTACCTCGTCTCCGGGATTCAGCAGGGCCAGAAGGGTCAAGTAAATCGAATATTTCCCTCCCGGCGAAACGATCGTCTGGGAAGCCTTGTAGGGCGCGCCGATTTTTTGGGACAGGGACTTGGCGACGGCTTCGCGCAGATCGGGCGTGCCTCCCGTGGGAGTGTAGCCGTGCCTGCCGCTATCAATGGCGCACTTCGCCGCTTCGCAAATATGGGAGGGAGTCGGGAAACCCGGCTCGCCGACGCTGAATGAAATGACGCTCCTGCCTTCGGCCTGGAGCTGCTTCGCCCTGGCGCCCATAGCCAAGGTGGAACTGGGCGCCAGCGCCAGTGCCCTCCGGCTTAAAAACCCGCCCGACATTTTTCTCTCCCCTCGTCCCGTCGAGTCATTTCCCGGCGGATAGGTTGCCCGCCGCCGCCGCTATTTCGTCGTATCGGCCGATATAGCTGTCCAGTCCTTCCGGATCGGCCAGTCCCAGGGCCAGAGACTGGACCTGACCGGCGCGATCATATTCTCCCGAGGCGATCAGGGCGGCGGACAGCGTGTCCAGAACCGCGGCCGAATCGGAAGGGAACCCGCCTCCCGGCAATTCGTCGCGGGAAGTCAAAGCCGTCCGGATCAGCGCCATTGCCCGTTTCGCATCCCTGCCGCCCGTCATGGGTGCGACTGCGAGCAGATAGGCCCGGCTGTTCAGGAGAAGCGCCTGGCGCCCTCGGCGCGGGGATTCGTCCCGTTCGGCGTCCAAAGCCTCCGCCGCCCTGTCCAAACTGGCAAACGCTTTGGCGTAATCGCCCACCTCCTGGAAAACCCAGGCGGCGGACAGGGCGGCCGGGAAGGCTCTCCCGGCTTCCAGGCGTCGCCAGTCACCGACGCCGACAAAAAGATTGGCGGCATTTCCAAGATAGCCGGCCGGCCTGGAAGCGCGTTCCGCCGTCCAGGCCAAGGCCAGCGCCAGGTTGGCGGCGGCGGCGGGACGCGCCGGAAGCGCCAGCGCGTAGATTCGCCCGAGCGACAGGAGATCGGAAGCATCCTCCGGCGCCGCCAGGGCGGAACGAAAGGGCAGTTCCGCCAGCCAGGCCTCGCGCCAGCGGGCCACAAATGTTCCGGCAATCCAGCCGATGGCCAGAAGGAGGAGCAACACAACAATAACGGAAAGCGTCCGCCGGACAGGACCGCCGGCCCTGTCCGGCGGCGCTAGGCCGCATTCCTCCCGGGTATAACG
>JAITKH010000200.1 GCA_031278535.1 Planctomycetota bacterium
ATCATCCTCGTCCGTTGCCATAATCAGCTTGGCGAAGGCCGATCCGGACGAGATTGTTCGGCCGGCCAATGCCGGTCCGCCCGTTTGCCGGAAAAACCCGTCAACCAGTTTGTCCGCCACATTTTTCGCCTGCGATTCCCGGCCGCCGCCGGCACCGGGAATCGGCGCGGACTGGTAGCTGTCCCCTACGAAAAGCAGGGCGCCGTCATCGGCTGAAACGACCCGGACGAACATTCCGGCCCGGGGCGGGATGCTGGCGGCTCTGGTGGCGGTGAAACTGAAAATCTGGCCCGCAACCACCAGATCGGCGCCAAGCTGCCGGCCGATTTCAGCCGCCTCGGCGCTGGTGAGCGATCCCGTACGATTGGACGTTGGAGGAGAAAGCACTTCAACGCCCTGGCCGACTGTCCTGGCAATCAGGGATGCGGCGAAAATATCCCTGGCGTGTTCGTCAAGATCGTCGCGGTGGACGTCTTTGTCGTCCACAAAGGTCCGGGTATCCATAAAGGGCAAGACCGCAATCTTTCGCGAAGCGGAGAGGTTCTCATCCAGAACCCGGTACCCAATCGGCGGTTCGTCGCAGCCGCCGATCAGAATGAGCATGACGAGGGGCAGCGCGATCCCGGGGGACATTTTTGGGAGGTTGCCCTTGCGTCCGCGCTCCAGAACAGGATTTCGCATGTGTTTCCTTTCCGCATTCGTCATTGAATCGATATCCGGCCGGATCCGCGAACATCGGTTCCTCTCGAGGCGGCCCTTTGGAATCTCCCGCTCTTGCTCCCCGGCGCTTCGAGTTTTCCCGCTTCGAGACAAAGCGTCCGGTTGGCTCCGGCGGCGATGGCCGATTCGTGCGTAACAATCAGCATGGCCATGCCCCCCTCGTTGGCCGCGCTGCGGAGCCGGGCTATCACATCCTCGCCGGTGGCGGCGTCGAGGTTGCCGGTCGGTTCGTCGCACAGGAGAATCTGCGGCTCCGGAAGCATCGCCCTGGCTATAGCCACCCGCTGTTGCTCGCCGCCGGAAAGCTGAGCCGGGCGATGCCGCCGCCGGTTGGCCAAACCCATCCGATCCAGCCATTCGAGGGCGCGCAAACGGTTTTGGCCGCCCATGCCGCCGCCCAAAGCGATGGCTGTTCCAAGCAGGACGTTTTCGAGAACGGTAAAGTCGGGAAGGAGATGATAATTCTGAAAAACAAAACCAATCTCCCGGCCCCGCAAGGCGGTCCGCCGGGAATCGGAAAAGCGGGAAACGGGATTGCCGGCAAGGCGTATTTCTCCGAAGTCGGGACGATCCAGGAGGCCGCAAAGATTGAGGAGAGTGCTTTTGCCCGAACCGCTTCGCCCGATGATCGCCACCTCTTCGCCGCGCGCCAGGGACAGATTGACGCCGCCAAGGACAGGAAGGATGGTTTCGCCGTCCCGATACGTTTTCGACAGATTCAGGAGTTCCAGAATCATTTCGGCCATGTCAGTCCTCCCGCAAGGCTGACATCGGTTCCCGGCAGGCGGCCCATGCCGCCGGATAGGCGGCGGCCGACACGGCCACCAGAACTGCGGAAAAGAAATACAGCGCCAGTTTCCAGGGACGGACAAGCATCGGCAGTCCCGCCTCGCCGGAGATGCCGAACATGCGCGGCGGATAGAGCGGTTGGCCGGCCAGGGCTTCATACCAGATGTCTAGCCTCGGTCTCCGATCGTCCGCCTTTTCCAGGCCGGACAGGGGACGCTCGACAGCGCCTCCGGCGGAAAGGAGCGTTTCCCCCCCGACAGTTTCGAGCGTGAGCGGTCCGGAAAGAAACATGCCTCCGGCAACGCCAAGAATGCCGCCGGACGCTCCCAGAATCAGGCCGACGATCAGGAACGCGCCCAGTACTCCCCGGCGGGTGGCGCCGATGCAGCGGAGCAGCCCGACGTCGCGGATGCGCCGGCTCACCAGCGTGACCAGGATGGCAAAAACACAAAATCCGCTGGCGCCGTCGTTCAGGAAAAGCACCAGTTCCATCAAGTTGTTTTCATGTTTCATTCCCTCCGCGATTCCGCCCCACCGCTTCTGCCAGGTGTCGGAGACAAGGTTCGGCTCCCTGCCCGTTTCCGCGGACAGGGTGGAACGCGCCGCCTGGGCAATCAAGGGTTCCAGTTCGTCCGCCCGGGCGGGATTCTCAAGCCAGGCGACAAACACTTCCACCCGGCGGTCCGGCTCGGGATAATCCGCATCGAAATAAAAACTGCCGGCTTCGGAGATGGGGATGTACACGCCGTAGTCGTCTTTTTGGAAGACACCGCTCCTGAAAAGCGAGACGACGCGGAATTTTCTCGATTTGACGTCGAATCCCCCGCTATGGTTGCGGATGGCGTAAAACAGATCGACCTCGTTTCCCGGCGCGGCGCTGATGTCCCGGCCCAATTGTTCGCCCAGGAAAATGCCGGGCCGATCGCCGTTTGTCCCCCATTCCGGACGGTCCGGATCCGGCTTGTAGGAAAGCAGGTGCCCGGACAGGGAGCTGTACGCCAATTCCGCGGCCAAATCTATCCCCTGTACCAATACATATTTTGCCGATCCCCCGGATTCGATGATGCCCCCCCTTTGAATCAGCGGCGTGACTCCCCGGACGCCGTTCACCTTCCGGATCGCCTCCGCCGTTTTGGAGAACGCGGCTTGATTCGGCGGCTCGCCCTCGACCCTGATCGTCACCTGTTCGCCAAGGTTGCGTACGCGCTTTTCCATATCTGCCAGCATGCCGTCCAACACCGCCATGGCGACAATCTGTACAGCCAGGGCCAAGGCGATGGCGACGACGGCAATGAGATTGACCAGCCTGCGGCTGGCATAGCGCCAGGCGAGATGGAAATATGGCATTGTATCGTCATAATCCTTTCCGGACCGCCCCGAGCCGAAAGGCCGGACGGAAGCGGGCCGATTTTCGATGCCGTCGACGAAACGCCCTCTAATTCTTTTCGGACGAATCGGCGGCCGAATATAGCCGGTTCCCGAAAATTGCCCCTTCTCGACGATTTGCATGTGATCGGAAAAGGCGGGCGAGCGCCCGTGAAAAGCGTTCCTATGATGATTGGTTATTGCTTTTTCGCCCTTTTGGCATGAAGATATGCTGCAGGCGGCTTGAAACCGTGATTTCGGTCCGGGGAGACGTTTTCACAATTCCAATCCGCGACGAGCATATAACGTTCACCTCAGGCGAGGATCGTCTGTCGGCGTTTCATGAACTGGAACGGATAACGGATATGGACATACCGGAAACGGCGGAAGTACCGGTTCAAGCGGCAATCTCGGCGGCGGCGGCGCTGAACCGGAATGGGGACACCCTGAGCCGCCACATGGTCATTCTGGTCATTCAACTCGCCGTCATCATTTTCGCGGTCAGGGTGGGCGGCAGTCTCTTGCGCCGCCTTAACCTTCCATCCGTCCTAGGAGAATTGCTCTCCGGCATCGTCATCGGGCCGTATCTCCTGGGTGGAATTCCCCTTCCGGCCCTTGGCCTCCCGCAAGGTCTTTTTCCGAAAGCGCCGGTCGGCATTGCCGTTTCTCCCGAGTTGTATGGATTCGCCACCGTCGCCAGTCTCATTCTTCTTTTCGTGGTGGGTCTGGAGACGGACTTCCGCCAGTTCATCAAATATTCGGTGGCCGGAACGGTCATCGGATTGGGCGGAGTCGTTGTTTCCTTTTTGGCAGGAAATTTTTCCGCAATTCTCTTTTTAGGGAAGAGCGAAATGGGCTTTTTCCATCCTTCTTGCCTTTTTCTCGCCACTATTTCCACTGCCACGTCGGTCGGCATAACTGCCCGCATCCTCTCCGAGCGCAAACGCATGGACAGTCCCGAAGGCGTCACCATCCTGGCCTCGGCCATCATCGACGACATTCTCGGGATTATTGTCCTCGGGATCAGCATCACCCTTATTGACGTAATGGCCATTCGGAACGGCGGCGCCTTCACCCTGCCGTGGAGCGAACTGATCCTCGTTTCGGGCAAAACCTTATTGGCGTGCCTGGCT
>JAITKH010000236.1 GCA_031278535.1 Planctomycetota bacterium
GCCCAGTCGTCCCCGCCGACAACCGTACCCGCCGCCAGCGCCAGGAGAACGATCATCAATCCGGCGCCCGCGCCCTTCCCAATGAAATGTTTCCCCATACTTTCCCTCCTTGTCGGAAATACTGCCTGCAAGCAAAAACATCGCGGACGGCACAAAATTCGTCCGAAATCCTAACCTTTCACCGCCCCCTGGGTGAGCCCGCTCACCAGGCGGCGCTGCACAATCAGAAAAAGAATGGTTGCGGGCAGGGAGCCGATAAAGCCCCCGGCCGTGAGCAGGCCCCACTCAATTTCGTATTCGCCGATCAGGGACTGGATGGCCACCGTGATGGTCTTGAGCTGTCCGCCGGCCAGGGTGGCGGCGTAAAGGTATTCGTTCCATGAAGTGATGAAAAGGTAGATGCCGGTGGCGACGACGCCTGGAGCGCAAAGGGGAAGGACGACCCTGAGAAGCGTACCCGGCCGGGTGCAGCCGTCTATCATGGCGGCTTCGTCCAATTCCCTGGGAATCGCGTCCATATATCCGGTCATCATCCAGGTGGAGAAGGGAATGGCGAAAGTGGAATGTGATATGATGATGGCCCAATACGTATCGATGAGTCCGGCCTGGCGCATGATGATGAAAAGGGGGATGAGGAGCAATACCACGGGGAACATGTTCACGACCAGGAATTGCCGCATAAGATAGGAACGGCCCCGGAAGCGGAACCGGGAAAAAGCATAGGCCGCGGACACGGAGAGTACCAGGCCGGCGGCCACCGTTCCGGCCGCCACCACCAGGCTGTTGGCCATGTTGGAGAGAAAATTCACCCGGGTGAACAGCTTGACATAGTGATCGATGGTCGGCGAACCGCCAAGAATCCGCATCCGGTTTATTTCCACGGTCGGGGTTATCGAGGTGAGGAACATCCAGAGATAGGGGGCGAGAGCGAAAAGGATAATCAGGAGCATGGGTACATGCAGGGTAAGAAGGCGTACGGCCAGCCGATCCCGCCCCAGGCTGCCGGAGGCGCCAATTTTCCGGCTCATTCGCGTGTTCCTCCCGAATCGTCGACCCGGCGCAGATACACGATCACCAGGGCCAGGAGCATGAGGGTGAAAAGAACGGCGATGGCAGAGGCGATCCCGAAACGCATGGCCTTTCGTGAAAGGGCGTAAGCGTAAAGCGGCAGGGTATGGGTGGCGCTTCCCGGGCCGCCCTCGGTCATGACATAAATCACGTCGACGGAATTGGCGACCCATATCAGCCTGAGCAGGACGGAGGTGACCAGGACGCTTTTCAATCCCGGCAGGGTGACGTGGATGAATTTGCCCCAGATTCCGGCTCCATCCACCTCGACCGCTTCGTAAAGCTCCCTGGGAATCGACTGAAGTCCGGCCAGAAGCATCACCGCGAAGAAGGGGAATCCCTGCCAAATCAAGACAAGAATGATGGAGTAGAGGGCGGTACCAGTGGTGGCGAGCCACGGCACCCCTTCCTCAATCAGGCGCAGCCTGAGCAGGAAGTCGTTCATGACTCCGAAATTGGCGTCGTAAATCCACCGCCACATCAGTCCGATCACCACGCTTGGCAGCGCCCAGGGAATAATTACCAGCATCCGCGCCAGCCAACGCCATGCGAACCGGCGATTGAGCAGGAGCGCCGTCGCCAATCCCAGGAGAAGCTGGAGGGGGACCGTGCAGCCGATCCAGAGCAGGGTTTGCCGAAACGCGGTCCAGAACAGGTCGCTTTTCAAGGCCGCCAGGTAATTGTCGAACCAGATGAAACGGCTGGAAGACGGTTTCCAGACGACATAATCATATACGCTCATGCTCACGGCGGTGAACATGGGGTAGAACACGACAGCCAGGGTGGCCAGGACCGCCGGCGATACCAGGACGAAGGGCAGGGCGTCGAAACGTTTCCGGCGCCGCCGCCCCGTCCCGGCCGGCGGAAGCGATTCTGTCCGCGTCATGACCGCCTATTTCTGGTTGAACAGTTCGTCAAAGCTCTTGAGCATGTCGCCGGGGGGAATTTCCCCAAGCATGGCGCGTTGCATCTCCATGGGCCAGACATTGTTGATGAATTCCTGGGTGGCCGGCGTCAATGGCAGCGAATAGGCGAACGGCAGCGACTCGATGGTGACGTCGATGAAACGCTTGTAGCGTTCGGGAACGGGAGCCCTTGAGCCGGACTTGGTGACGGGAAGCTGGGCGGAACCGTCGGTCCACATCTTGTTGTATTCGCCGGTGGCGAGGAAGGATATCCACTTCCACGCGGCATCCTTGTTCCTGGACGCCGAGAAAATGGCATTCTCCTCGTCGCCGAAGTTGGTCCAGGCCTCGCCGTTTTTGCCGCAGGCCGGCACCTTGACGGCGGTGGCCTTTTCGCCCAGAGTTTCAACCACCTTGGGCATGGTGCCGATATGGTTGACGGTCATGGCGGTGAGCCCGTTCTGGAAGGCGCCCATGATTTCGATGAAGCCGTCGTTCGGGGCGGATGGCGGCATGACCTTGTGTTCGCGGAACATGTCGACTACGAACTTGTTGGCTTCGACGGTCCAGGGATCGTTCAATTGCGCCGAGGTCATTTCCTTGGCGTTGGGGAGGACGAAGATGCCCCAGTGCTCCTGGCCCGCCTTGCCGCCGCGGTAGCCGAAGCCATAGAGATCGATCCTGCCGTCCCCGTCGGTGTCGCGGGTGAGGGCTTTGGCGGCGGCGAGGAATTCGTCCCGATTGGTCGGGATTTTCACGCCGTATTTCTCGAAAAGATCCTTGCGTATGTAAAGATAGGAAGCGATATAATGGAGCGGCAGGAGATAGGTTTTCCCGTCGGCGTGGACCATTTTCGGCCAGAGGTCGTCCAGGATGTCGTCCTTGGCGTCCCATTTGGCGATGTAGGGATCGAGCGGCTCCAGGGCCTCCATGGTAACGAGTTGGGGCATTGCCATCAGCTTGACCTCGCCGCAGTCGGGGGCGTTGCCGCCGATAATCGAAGTGTAGAGATTGTCGTAGAAGTTGTTCCAGGGAATGAGTTCCGCCTGGATCTTGATGTCCGGGTTCTTTTCCTCGAATATCCCGATGATGTTTTTGAGATAATCGTTATCCGGATTGTCGAGGTGATACCAGTAGCGGACGGTTGTCTGTCCGCCCAGGGCGCACGAGACGCCGAAGAGCAGGGAGAGGAGGAATGAAAGCATCCTGAATTTTTTCATGACTTTCTCCTTTGTCAAAAAGAGCGGCCGGAACCGCGATTGTTTTAATCGTAAAACGGCCTTGCGGCCGATGTCGGCGACTGGCGATGGATTGGGCGGAGCCGTATAAAGAGAAAATAGCATACGAAAAATTCCTGGATGCGTCAAGGGAAAACCCCAAAGATGCCCATTCCAAAATTGAATCGCGCGGGCATTTCCTTGAAGCGGGCAATGCCGTCGCTTGGTCCCGTCTCCATTCTCCGTGAAGGTTTTGCGCGGAATAATTTGTCCCGAATCTCGCCATTTCAGCGGATTCATTGCCTTTTCATCGCGAATTCGCCTCTTGCGGGCTCCGCCCCGACAACATTTTTGTCTCCGCAGGCAATCCGCCGCATACCAGCCGCTTCAGGATCTCGCCGGCTTCCCGCTCGATTTCATTGATGCCCATGATGCGCTTATGGCGGCGAACAGGCTGGTCGGCGGTTTCACGCGACAATTCCGCGTCATACCGCGCTTTTTCCTCGCCGAGATCGCCGTAGAAACTGCGGCGCAAATTCCCGATTGCCGTCCGCATGGCCGCTTCGGCTTCCCTGACGTTCGCCCTGGCCGCGACGTTTTTCCGGACGATATCGTCTATGCCCGCGCACAACTGGATATAACTCGTTATGCCTGGTTCCAATCCTCCGACATATTCGCCAAGTTTCGCCAATTGCGTCCGGGAAGCGTTCAACTCCTTCAGATCGGAAAAACCGCGTTCAGCGTTTCAAGGCGCGCCGCGCCCGCACGGTAGTCGTTCGGATGAGGCGGGGTGAAACAGGCGCGCATATGGTATCCGGCCATGGCGATCTCCAGCCGCACAGCATCGGCAAGAATCACTTCCGGCGTATATTCGCTGGAAAGATGCATGACATCGTTGCGCAACTACCGCATCAAATAAAGGCTGACAAACCCCTGGGCAATGGCCAGAAGTATAATCAAGGAAAATCCAAGATGCAGTTGCGCGGAAAATCTCATAGATCCCTCCCCGCAAAAAAATACGGAAAACGCCGCGACATCTCTCGAAACATTGGTCCAGGGCCATTGCGGTTCGGAAAGGATTCGTCTGTCGCCGGTCGGTTTTTGCCGCAACGGAAACGGCGGCGGCGCGTAATTCCCCGCAGTCGACGCACGCGTCGCCTTTATCCGCTCCCGGGTCGGAAAGTCAAGGGAAAAAACAGGCGGAAAAGGATGTCATACAGGGCGTACGCATCTGAATTTTCAACACCCCCCCCTGTTTGGGGAAAACGGCGTCTGGAAAACGCCATCGGCAAGTTTAACGCCTCTGAACCGTCCTTTTCCGCTCCGCGCGGTCTCGACCAGAAGCGCCGGAGTGCCGGTTATCATACGATCCGGGAACCATTCCTTCTATATATGCTATCGGCGGCTTGAAATTGTGATTTTCGACCGGAGAGGTTTTTTACAATTTCAGGCCGACACAAGGATAGCACGGCCCTTTCGGGCGGAGCGGGTTTTCCCTTCCATGAAGCGCCCTCGCCGGGTATACTTCATCCCGCCGGAACGGATGCTTTCGGCAGTCAAAGCCGTTTCGGAAACGGCGTCCGGCGGGTTGCCGGCGGCTGGATACCCGCAGCCTTCGGCAGCCGGTGATATGGAGGCGAGGAATGTACATTGTCACCGGCGGGGCCGGATTCATAGGCAGCGCCATGGTTTGGAAACTCAACCGCATGGGCGTGGACGACATCTGGATTGTCGACACCCTGCGAAAGGGCGAAAAATGGAAGAATATTCAAGGACTCGTTTTCAACGAAATGCTTACGCCCGAACGTTTCCTTGAATCCCTTGATCGGGACGGTTTTCCCGAAGGCGCCGAAGCGCTTGTGCACCTGGGGGCCTGTTCCTCCACCATCGAAACGGACGCCGACTATCTCCTGGCAAATAACTTCCTGTATTCCAGGAAGCTGGCCGAGACGGCCCTGGCCGCGGGCGTCCGTGCCATTGTCGCCTCCTCGGCGGCCGTCTATGGCGGCGGCGAATTTGGTTATGACGACGATCCGAAAAATCTTTTTCGCCTGCGCCCCTTGAACATGTATGGCCATTCGAAGCTGATGTTTGATCGTTGGGCCGACAGGAGCGGCGCCAGCAGCCGTTTGGCAAGCCTTCGCTTCTTCAACGTTTATGGCCCGAACGAATACCACAAGAAGGACATGGCGTCGATGATTTTCCGATCCTACGGCCGGGTGGCGGCCGGCGGAACAATGACCCTGTTCCGTTCCCATCGGCCCGATTACGCCGACGGCGAGCAGAAACGGGATTTCGTCTATGTCAAGGATGTCGTGGATGTCATGTGGTGGTTGCTCGACACGCCTGGCGCGAACGGCATTTTCAATGTGGGTTCGGGCAGGGAGGAAACCTGGAACCGGCTGGCGGAGGCGCTGTTCGCAACGGTCGGCCGGCAGCCGGACATCCGCTACGCCGACATGCCGCCGAATATTCGGGACAAGTATCAATACCAAACCCTGGCCGAGATCGGACGCCTCCGTTCCGCCGGGTACCGGAAGGCCTTTCGTCCATTGGCCGATGGCGTACGCGATTATGTGGAACGGCACCTCTCCCGGACGAATCCCTACATCGGCAACGCGGACGCCTGAGAAAAACCACGAGGGAAACATGGCGAAAAGAAACCGTCGCCAGGCCGCGGCCGACATGGAACGCCTGAAAACCCTGGCCGCCACCATGAATTCCGGGCGCCGCATCGAGTTGCGCCGCCATCTCTGGCTGTTTATCCTGATTGTCCTTGTCTGGGCGGCCCTGGCCGGTCTTCCCTCCTTCTTTGTGGACAAGCCGGTACCCTATATGGTCGGTTCGACAGCCGCCTTCGACATCCATAGCCGGGTCGAATTCACCTGGCATGATGAA
The DNA here is from genome assembly GCA_031278535.1 of Planctomycetota bacterium. Lineage (GTDB taxonomy): Bacteria > Planctomycetota > SZUA-567 > SZUA-567 > SZUA-567 > JAJBSZ01. The sequence continues at coordinate 6,089 of JAITKH010000236.1, forward strand.
ATGGCGGAAGCTCAGGCCCTGCGCAATCTTGAACAGACCTAGGCCCGCCGCTTCCGCGTGGTGCAGCTTTCCCAGTGGGCGGCGGAAACGCATGTGCCGGTGATTCAGTTTCTTCTCCGCGTTGTCGCCGCCGAAAATCTGGACGAGGCGGAAAAAGCCGCGAAGGAATTGAATATTCAGGCCACCGACGATCAAGTTGCCAGCTTCTGGCGCGGCGCCGCCTGGGCCCGCAACGCCCCCAACCCCTATCTGGTGACGCCGCTGAAGGAAATCCTTGACAATGAGATATATGCGCGCGGCATCATGGATCCGATCCGTTTCGACGTCGAGAGCGGACGAACCATTCAGATATTGCGGGGCGACTCAATGGTCACCGTCACGGTTGGAGGCGAGAATGGGCCGACTCCCCTGTCGCGCCTTTCCGAAACGCTCGACAGGCGATTCCGTCTCCGCCTTTCCTCCTGGATCCCGGACGATTTCAAAATCGCCCTTCATGACGTGGTTTTGAAACGCCTCAAGCCCAGCCTGGTGTATGACGAAACCGCCTCGGCCGCAGGTCTTGAGGAACGCCGCCAGGAATTGAGGTTGCGTCTCCAGACTATCGGCCTGAATGCGCTCATGGTGACGCGCGGAAGCATCATTACCCCGAATATTCTTGACATGCTCCAGGAAGAAGAGCGCGTTTTTCAGGAAAAACAGGACCGGAGCCTCGCCGCCGTTCGTTTCGTCGGCAACTTCCTGCTGTTCGCCGGCATCGCGCTTTCCATGGTCATTTTCTTCCGGGTGGCGGAGAGAGATCGGATCGGATTTCCGTATTCGCGGCTGTTTGTCGTTGCCGCCTTCTGCCTCCTCGTCGTCTGGTCCGGATATCTCCTGGTATTGCATGAAATTCCCGGCACCATGCTTCCCATCGGCCTGATGCTGGGAATAATCACGCTTGGCACCAACACGCGGAGCGCGATTTTTCTGGCTGCCATAACCTCGATCTGCGGCCTCATCCTTTTCGACGGCAGGGCCGACATCATGATGGGACATCTTGGCGCCGGCCTGTTTTTCGTCTCCGCCGCCGCCCGCTGCCGGCGGCGCATGCCGCTGCTCCTGGTTTCCGCCGGTTCCGGCCTTATTGGCGCCGTGGCCTTTGTCGCCTGGAATTTTGCCCGGGGCAATCTGCAAAATCTCTTCAGCATCGCCGCCTCGCTTTCCCTGTCGCGCGACGATACCGTGAATCCAATTGTGGCCGCCGGAGGATTCGTCCTGAATTGGTCCATTTGCGGAATGCTGGTCATCCTTCTCATTCCGGTGGCGGAACGCTGTTTTCGGGTAACCACTAGAATCGCTCTTCAGGATCTTCTGGCCAGCGAACATCCCTTGCTGAAACGCTTGATCGTCGAAGCGCCGGGAACCTTCCATCACTGCACCATCGTCGCCACTCTGGCGGAGGCCGCCGCCGCCGCCATCGGAGCCGATACGCTCAGGGCGAGGGTAGGCGGATTGTTCCATGACATCGGCAAACTCAAGAAACCCGAATATTTCACCGAGAACGAATTCGGCGTGAGCCGTCATGAACGCCTCAACCCTTATATGAGCGCCCTGCTCATAATAAACCATGTTCTGGACGGGGCGGAAATGGCCCGCGCCATCGGCCTCCCGTATGTTGTTGCCGATATGGCGCTCCAGCATCACGGTGACAGCCTGATGAAATTTTTTTATTACAAGGCTTGTCAGCAGGTCCCGCCTGGAACAGTGGTGGCAAAGGAATCATTTCTCTATCCGGGACCGAAGCCCCAGACGAGGGAGGCCGGCGTTCTCAT
>JAITKH010000400.1 GCA_031278535.1 Planctomycetota bacterium
GGGCAGAGGGATCGAAACCTTGCAAAATATTCTGTTCATTTTTACCGAAATTCAGTCGATTTTTCCCCAATTTTCCGATGATTTCGCAGTTTGATGGCACTTTTTCAGGGACGACTAAAATAGTCGTGTACAGTGCCTTCCCGCCTAAAGGCGGGGGTTTTGGACCAAGCACCTGGAAAATAAACCGCCCAACCAATGCCGGAACATCCGTTTTTCCGGGCGGCGGCGGGGGAATGGGAAGTCAGTCTTCGCGGATGAGCCGCATCATTTCGTCCATATCCAGGATTGCCGACTGGTCCGATCCGGCCAGCAGATTGTCCGCCAATTCCCGCTTGTCCTGGTGCAGGCGGACGATTTTCTCCTCAATGGTTCCGGCCGCCACCAGGCGGTAGACGGTTACCGGCTTCTCCTGCCCGATGCGATGGGCGCGATCCGAAGCCTGATCCTCGACCGCCGGGTTCCACCAGGGATCCATGTGGATCACGTAGTCGGCGGCGGTAAGGTTGAGGCCGAGGCCGCCGGCCTTGAGGCTGAGGAGGAAGATGTCGCCTTTCCCTTCCTGGAAGTCGTCCACCGCTTTTTTGCGTTGTTTGGCCGGCGTCGAACCGTCGAGATATTGGTACGTGTAGCCGGCAGCGTCCAGGTGGCGGCGAATGATGGACAGGTGATCGACGAACTGGCTGAAGACCAGCGCCTTGTGTTGGTTTTCGATAATCTCGGCCAGAGTGGCCCGGAACTGTTCCTGCTTGGCCGAGGTTATGCCGGAGGCGGGATCGACAAGTTCGGGCGTACAGCAGGCTCGGCGCAGGCGCATGATTTCGGCAAGAATCATCAGGCTTCGCCTGCCCGATTCATCGCCTTTGCCTCGCTCCAGGCGATCAAGCGCGTTCCGGCGCAGCGATTCGTAAAAGGCGCGCTCCCTCTCGTCCAGTTCAATTGACAGGGTGATTTCCGTTTTTGGCGGAAGCGAGGACAACACCTGGTTTTTGGTGCGGCGGAGGACGAAGGGGCGGATGACGCGCCGCAGCCTTTCGGCCGCTTCCGCGTCTTTACGCCGTTCAATGGGTTGGGCGAAGCGTTCCGTGAAGCGGCGGATGGTCCCGAGAAGGGATGGATTGATGAAGTGGAAAAGATTCCATAATTCGCTTAACCGGTTTTCGATAGGCGTGCCGGTGGTAATGAGGCGGAAACCGGCGTCGAGGGACATGGCGGCGCGGGAACGCCTGGTGGCGAAATTCTTGATCGCCTGCGCCTCGTCCAAGACCGCCGTGGCCCATTTGATTCCGGAAAGATTTTTTTCCGCTTGCCGCAAAAGGCTATAGCTTGCAATCAACGCATCGCCGGGGCCGAGGCCGGCGATCTGGGTTTCGCGATTGGTTTCTTTCAGGACAGCCATGCGCAGCGTCGGGGCGAAGCGGGCGGTTTCGCTCAGCCAGTTGGGGCAGACGCTGGTCGGGGCAACCACCAGCGCGGGACCCAATCCGGCGCGGCGCACCAGGATGGCCAGCGCCTGTATGGTCTTGCCCAGCCCCATGTCGTCAGCGAGACAGGCGCCGGCTCCCCATTCCGCCAGACGCGCCAGCCAGCGGTAGCCGTCCAGTTGGTAGTCGCGGAGGACGGCCAGGAAATTGGTCGGGGGATCGGGCGAGAAATCGACGCGGTTTTTCCGCCGTTCCAAATCCCGCTTCCACGAAGCGTCGGCGATAAGGTCGGCGCCGGCTTCTTCCAGCCCTTCCAGTATTCCGCCGGCCAGGGACGGCAAGCGAAGCTTCCCGTCGCGGATTTCTCCCAGTGCGTCCAAATCGCCAAGTTGACGGCGCAACTCGTCGGTGAGGGCGATATAGTCTCCGTTGTCAAGCTCCACAAATTTTCCGGAATGCCGGCGGCAGGATTCAAGAAGCTGTTTCATGTCAACAACAAGATTTTCGTCCACCTTGAGGTCGCCCTCAATCTCGAACCAATCGTTCCGGGATCGGAGACGAAGGGTCAATCCCCCCCGGCGGAAGCATTTCCTTACCCTGAAGGCGCCGCCTTTCGGCCAAACCAGCATGGCCTTGTCGGCAAGGTCTTCGGTTTCGGCCAGGAAGGAAAGAGCCGCCTCCGGGTTCTCCAGGTACCATGTATATGCGGTCTCGCCATCCGCCAGGCTGGGGCAGGCCGCTGTCGCCTCCGCCAATTTTTTTCTCTCCAGGGCGAGATCGCGGACTGTACGAAGCGTCCGTCCGTCCACCGTTCCGGCGATGATCCGGCCGCCCCGTCCTGGCCGCCAGGCCGGCCCGTCGGTTCCGAACGGATGCGACCAGATTTCGACGCCCAATCCGGGATTTCGTGGCACGAGATGGAAACGCGGGATAGGGTCCGCTTTTATCAATTCGCCAGCGGACGCCAGTTCCGGGAGATCGGACTGTATTTTCACCAGTTCGGAAAGGCGGGAAAGCACCCGGACGGCCTCCTCTCGCCCGGCGGACGGAATGTCGAGGCCGTCGCCGACGATTTTAGCGAGACGGAGCTCCCGCTCCTCCAAGCGGTATACCCGGATGCGGCCCGGCGTTTCCCATTTCATGATTGCTTTCGGAAATCCATCCGGGAACGCGTCGGATCCCCGGTCGAGAAGGACGTCGCCGGCTCCAGAAGAGAATTCGGAGAGTGAAGGCTCCAAGGCGATGTGACAGCCGCCCCCGCTTTCCGACGCCGCCAGTTCGAAGCGGCCCTCTTCCACATCGACTCGCGATCCGTCCGAGTCGGCGCGGAAAATCAGCGGATGGCCAATCAGGGCGAACATGAGTTCGGAATCGTTGAAAAACAGGCCGGATCCGAACCCGTTGCATTCGGCCCGCAGGGCGCCGAACGCCCGGCGATCCTGATCGCTTGCGAAAGAAAGGTCTCCAGAACGCTGGAAAATCCGTCGAAGCGAAATATTTCTTCCCTTTGTCCATCCGCCGCGTCCAAGCGTTTGCTCGACAGGATAGATTTGGACGGGAGCGAAAGAATTGCGGGGATGATCGAGATGCCGAACAGCCCAGGCCAGGCGTTTATGCCGCGCGGCAGGCGCGGGATCGGATTTGACCGCCAAATGCTCGAGGGCCAGAAGCCCGCGCCGCCATTCATCGTCGCGGCGGAAGAACCGGCCGAGGGAGAGCCATTCACCGCTGGGAACAGGGCTGGATTCGCCGGATGGCCGGCGGAGGGAACGGAATTGAAATGCCAGCCAGCGGTACCCGCTTTCATTGGCCGTCTTCTCGGCTTCGCGTTGCCATGCGGCGGGTTCTGCCGCCCGATCCGGAAAAATGAGCAGGGTGGCGAGGCCATGCGCAAGGACGGTGACGGGAAACAAGTCCGGGGGGCGGCTTGGCAGCGTCCTTGCCGCCGAGGAACGACCG
>JAITKH010000334.1 GCA_031278535.1 Planctomycetota bacterium
GGAGGAGTCGTCTTCCGGCGGCGCCAGGGCGGGCGAAAGCGGGCGGGGAAGGGCCGTCACCTCTTCCGGTTCCGGAAACAGTTCGTTTTCCGAAAGTTCGCCGAAATGCTTCAATGCGGGAAAGAGCATGCGTTCGGAACTGGCAAGCCACTTGTTATAGTTCTCCACTGCTTTGGCGAGTGAATTCCCGACTCCGTCCAGATGGCTGTACGCCGTCGCAAAACGTTTGTACAGACTGCGGGCCAAGGTGAATATCGTTCTGGCGTTCCGGGCGGCCCGTTCCTGTTGCCAGCCAAGGGCCGCGGCTTTGAGCAAGGCGATAAGGGTGGCGGGGCTGGCCGGTATCACCCGATGGAAGACGCTTTCATCCAGCAAGCCGGGATCGATCCGGATGGCATCGGCGAAAACCGCCTCATTCGGGAAAAACATCACCACGAATTCCGGCGTGTTTTCAAACTGGCTCCAATAGGATTTTTCGCCGAGCGTCGCCATGTGGCGCCTTACCGCCTTGGCATGGTTGGCGCGAAGTTCCTTTTCCGATGTTTCGTCCCGCGCTTCCTGGGCGGCCAGGTAACTGTCCATCGGCGCCTTGGCGTCGACAACAATGGTGCGTCCCCCGACCAGATTGACAATCAGGTCGGGACGGAGGCGCTTCCCGTCCTGATCCGCGACCGTCATCTGCTCCTCAAAGTCGCAGTGTTCGAGCATGCCGGCCATTTCCACCACCCGCCGCAGCTGGAGTTCGCCCCAGCGACCCCGGGCGGAGGAATGGTGCAATGCCTGTACCAGTTTCCTCGCGGTTTCGTCAAGCGCTTTGTGAGTGGCGACCAGGCCGGCATGATCGGCGCTCCTTGCCTTTTCGGCCGCTTCCACAAATTCCCGCATGCGGCAGAGGCCGTCGCCGATGGGTTTGACCAGGGCGTCCACGGCAGTCCGCCTTGCCTCGAACTGGATCTCCGTCCCTTTGGCGAACTCCTCCATCTGGGCCTTGGCGAGGGTAAGGAACATTTCGCTGTTCCTGCCAAGCGCCTCGCGCGACAGAGAGCCGAATGCCTCGCGGAGGCTGGCTTCAGCCTTGTCCCAAAGTTGCCGCTGTTCCCTGATCGCTTGTTCCCTGATCGTCTTCTCGGCAGCCAATACCGCCTTCGCTTCCGAGGCCAGGATGAAGTTCCGCTCCAGAAGGCCGTAACGCTTTTCCAGGTCGGCCAAAGCGGTTTCCCGTTCTTCCAGGCGGGTACGGAGCGCCGCCGCCTCCAGACGCGCCGCTTCGAGTTCGCTTCGCAGGCCGGATTCGACGTCGCCGATTCGTTTCAAACGGCGCGAGAGGGCGACGGCGGCGATGGCGGCGGTGAGGAAAAGAATGAAGGAAACCGCCGCCGCGACAAGCGGCGCGGTTCCGTCGGGGAAAGGGAGGCTCATCGGGCGGGCTTCGGCGAGAATCCGGTCATTTGTGTACGGCCTCCTGCCTGCCTCGTATGGAGATGCGTCGGTTTGTCGGGAAGGGGACGGAGGCGGGATTGTGGCAAGCCGCCTCAATGATGTTCACGCCGCAGCCGGCCGAACGGGCGATGGAGTTGGCCACATCCATGAAGACAATGCCGGCCCGGACGTTGCAGATGCCGTTTTCGATTCGACCCTCATGATTTTTCCTGAGTTGACTGCTCTTGGCCTTGATTTCGCGTTCCAGGCGCTTGCCTTCATCCAAGAGCGTTTTTCGGAGCACCGCCCCTCCGCCGGAAATCTCGATGCCGTCGGCGTTGATGTTCACGGTTTTCTCCGCCAATTGCAGGATCGCATTCGCCAGGGACATGAGTTGGTTGATATCGTCAATGGCTTCCGGGCTCAAGGGGATGGACTTCCGGTTCACCCGGCTGGCGAGCTTCGACAGGTGCTTTCCGATGTCCGCTATCCGTTCCGCGTCGTTCACCGTCCGCACCAAATGTGGGAACAGCTCCGATTGCGTTTCATTAAGCGTGGTGAGGGAAATGCCGCCAAGATACTTGGTGATGGCGTTCCGCAATTCGTCCGTCTCCTCCTCCAGGGTGCGGGCGTCGCGCACCATTCCCTCGTTCCACTCTGGAGTGGGGGCGCGGAGCAGGGCGACATAGCCGTTGTTGTGGGCTTCCCTGGCCTTTCCGAGCATGACCCCAACCTCGGTCCATACCTGCCGGAGGGCGAGATAGGGGGTGGAGAGAAGGTGCGGCTCCAGTATCCGCCTGGCGTCGACGTCCTCCTCCGATTCGGCCGAATCCGGTTTCACCAGGAAGCGGCAGAGACGGGAGAACTGGAAGACGAAGGGAATGAAGACGGCGGTGCAGGAGACATTGAAGAGCGTATGGGCGTTGGCGAGGAAACGAGGCATGTTCTCGCCGCCGACAAAGACGTCGCCCGGGGTCAGGAGATTGGCCATCTCCATGAATACGGGCCGGCCCGGCCGGCCCGGCCATTCAATGTAATTCAGCAAAAGCATGATGAGGACGCCGCAAACGTTGAACGTCACATGAAAGCAGGCGGCGCGTTTGGCCGCGGCGCTGGTGCCGATAGAAGCGAGAATGGCGGTGATGGTGGTGCCGATGTTGTCGCCGAGGAGCACGGCGAAAGCGGCGTAGGGATCGATTAGTCCCGCCGCCGCTATGGTGATGAGGAGGCCGATGGTGGCGGCGGAACTCTGGAGAATCAGGGTGACGACAAGCCCGCAGCCTATCGCCTTGATAAATTGCCAGAACGGAATGAAGCCGCCTGGAGAGGGTGCGCAGTGAAGATTCCGGAACATGGCGACAACCGAGGCCGACTCGCGCAACTGCCCCAGTTCATTTGACATGAGATTCATGCCCAGGAACAGCAGGCCGAAACCGATGACGATGGACGCCCATGATTTCAGCCGCTGCCGTTTGGCGAGGAAAAGCAGGGCAACTCCGACAGTGATGGCCGGCAAGGCCAGGCGGTTCAATTTCAAGGCGATAATCTGGGCCGTGAAAGTGGTGCCGATGTTGGCTCCCATGACCACGCCGATGGCCTGTTCCAGGCGCATCAGTCCGGCATTCACAAAGCCGACCACCATGACGGTGCAGGCGCTTGAGCTCTGAATCAGGGCCGTGACCCCGGCTCCGGCCCCTACCGCCATGAACCGGTTGGTGGTGAATAAATTAAGGAAGTAGCGGAGCTTGTTCCCGGCGATAACCTGCAGGGATTCGGACATCATCCGCATGCCGTACAGGAAAAGCGCGAGACCGCCCAGAAGCGAAACCGCCGCCGCCGCGGCGTCGATGGAAAAAAAGCTGACAACTATTGGCTCGATAAGGGATGGGTTGCCGGGGAGGCCGCGCAGTATCGAGATGCCGACGTCGATCCTGCCCTGGCTGTCGGGAAGCCTCACCGCCGTTGACGCCAAGCCGGCGGCGTCGGTGAGCGACTGGCGCTCCGAAAGCCGGGCGCCGGAAAGAGGGGACATCAGGGCGAAACGTATTTCACCCTCTCCCGGCCCGAGGGGAATGCCGGGGGCTTTTTCCAGTCGAACCGAAAGCTGATTGTCCAAGGTCCGGCCATTCCAGCCGTCCTGTCCGGACCCTATGATTTCGATTCCCCCGACGATGACAACCCGAACCGGTTCCACCTCTGGATAATCGGGCAGGAAACATTCGATTAGATAGGGGCCGGGCTTGTCGCCAAGGATAAAGTCGATCATCGCCAGACCGGCGGCGTCGGTAATCGTCTCCAGAGGGGACAACGTGGCGCCATCCGCGCCTTCCGGCTGCTCGATCAGCCGGCAATGAGTTCCGACCCCTGGGACAGGAATTTCGGTTTCATTGTATCCGCTGCGCCCAAGAACCGTGAAACGAAGACCGCTCGCGAGCGGTCGGGCCAAGGGACCGGCTCGGATGCCCGTCCGGCGGTACGCCAAGCGAGTGGGGACGGGACTGGCGCTTTCCCGGCAGCCGGAAAGGGAAACAACGACCGAACCCGCGAGTATGGCATAAAACAGAAATGTCGAAGGAACAAACGAAAAACTCCGGAATGTTGTCTTTTTCGCGAAAGTTCCGGTTGGTTCTTCCACTTGGGGATCAAGCTCCACGTCCGGCGGTTTTTGGTTTTCAGGCCGCTTGGACAAACAAACTCTCCCTGGACTAGAAAAAGGCTTGTGGCGGACGATTTCTTTATTATACTAAGGAGGAAAGGAGAAAATGCAAGGAGAAAAACATGTCGGGAGGGAATCCTTGCGACTGTGCAAACAAACCGTAGCGCCCTCGGGATTGCACCACCCGCCGGAGGACATCGGGTCCGGAATGATGTTCCCGCGCCAATATTTCTTGCGCCTGCTGGTCTGAAAAGGCCAAATCTTGGGAGAGGAGAAGAAAAACATGCCTGAACGGGACCCTTGCGTTAATCTGGACGCCAACAAAAAGATATGTACCTGCTCCAACATCTCTTGCGAAAATCACGGAATTTGCTGCCGTTGCGTGTTGCGGCATCGGGATGGGCAGAAACTGCCGGCCTGCCTTCGTCATTTTGTGAAATAGCGTCCTCCAAGAATTTTCCCTTGCGGTTTTTCAGTCGGCGGCTAGAATAGGATGGCTTGTGCCATTTCGATCCCGGATAGGTTCCGGGAAGTTTTGTTTTTGTTATTTGTCAGGAGCGAGCCATGCATCCAGTCATTGCGGAACTTGAAAAGGAACACGCCAAAAAACAAATCCCCGATTTCATGATTGGCGACACGGTGGATGTGCATGTGAGGATTATAGAGGGCGAGAAGGAACGCATTCAGATCTTTAACGGCGTGGTCATCGCCAAGAACAAGGGCGGCATCAACGAGAATTTCACCGTTCGCCGGCTGGTGGCGGGGGAAGGCGTCGAGCGCATATTTCCCATTCATGCCCCGAGAGTCGAGAAAATCGAAGTGCGTCGCCGGGGACGTTCGAAACGCGCCAAACTGTATTATCTCCGCGACCGAGTGGGCAAGGCTACCCGCCTCCGGGAGGAAACCAGGCCTTCCCGCAGTTTGGGGAGAGGAAGGAAGGCGGCGATCGAAAAATAATCGTGGCAAAAATGCGTGTCCTGATTGCCATTCACTTGCTGGCTTTGTCGTCCCTTTTCATGGTTTGCGCCGGCGAAACAGCGGAGGAATGGCTGGAACGCGCCGCCGATCCCGCCCTTTCCCGCCGCGAACGGGATTTTGCCGTGCGACAGATTGCGATGCTTGCCGATTCCTCGGCAAGCATTCTTCGTACCGCACTTCGGGAAGGGAAGCCAGAGGATGCAATTCGCCGCAGGATTGCCGCAAGGCTCCTTGGAGACTTGGCGCTTCCCGCTACCGAGGCCCCGCTTCTTGAGGCTGCGTTCGGAATGGATCCTCTTCTCGCCGACGCCGCTTCTGTCGCGCTTGCCGAAATATATTCCCGCATGGGCGATAACGAACTCCTGCTACTGTTGAATCGAGGCGGGCGGGAAGCGGGAACGGTTCCCGGCGGCCTTGAAGAAAACGAAGGTGACGACTGGCTGGTTCTCTCGCTTGCCTCCAACCGGGCGAAGGGACGGTTCCGCGCCATTGTCATGAGGGGGGTGGCGCTGAAATTCGGCAACGGCGGACGGATTCCGGATTGGCTGGCGCGGCGGATTTTCGATTGTCTGACAGATGCCGATCGTGAGTTGCGCCTTCTCGCCGCTCGAGCTGCCGGCCTGGCTGGAGGCGAGACGGCGGGGGAACGTTTGGCCGCCTTCCTTTATGTCGAAACCGATCCATTTGTCCTGGTGGAGGCGCTCCGTTCCCTGGCGCGGTTGCGCCTGCCACTATACAAGGAAGCGATTGAGCGCCATACGGCCCATGCCGATCCCCTGGTGGCGATTGAGGCGCTGGCGGCGCTGGATGCCATGGGATACGGTGATGCCATGTTCCCTTCCCGGCCCGGCGCCAGGTCGATTGCCCTTTTTGTTTCCCATCCCTCGACGCCTGTCAGGCGACGGGCAATCGAATTGCTGGGCGGAAGCCGGAATCCCGTCGCCTTGGAATATTTGGAGGCGGCTCTTTTTGATCGCGTCGGCGCCAACCGCGCCGCCGCCGTCCGCGCTCTGGCGGGATTGGGTGTTGCGGGAACGGCAGGCGTACTCTCGCCGCTTCTCCGGGACGGCTGGCCCGAAGTCAGGGCCGAGGCGGCGATTGCCCTGGCTGCGCAGGGAGTGATGGGAGTGGCGGCGAGGATGATGGACGACTTGGCCGGCGAATCGCTTCCCTTCCGCCGGGCCGCCGCGGTTTCGCTCGCCCGGATAGGCGATGCCCGGGCGGTTCCGATCCTGCTGGAGACCCTCGGCGATCCGGATGTGGAATTGGCCTGTCTTGCCGCCGAGGCTTTGGGCGGGCTTGCCGGGAGGGAATTTGGTGCGCGGCTGTATGATCGAATGACGAAAGCGGCCAATCCGGTGCTGGTCGATGCCATTCGATCAGCCTTGGCCAGGATATGCCGGGACGATCCGGGTTCATCTCCAGAAACATGGAGGTCATGGGCCGGCAGGAACGGATTGGAAAACCAGGGCGATGGAAAATGAATCTTTAGAATGCCGGACCGCTCCAATCCTTCCCGCCGGGAAGCGGCCGTCTCCTTGGGAATGGTTGCCTCCGTCATTGATCCCGATGCTTGTCCTGGCGCATTTCGCGTTTGCCCAATCCGCACGGGGAATGCCTGGCGGCGGACTGTTTCTTTTCATCGCGTTTGGCCTCCTCCCGGGGACGTTTTGGCGGTTGCTTGGGCGGAAGTCCTGGAATGTTCATCGTGCCGGTTTCGCCGCGGCGCTCGCCGCCTATGTGTTATCCACTCCGTCGCTTCGTCCGAATGCGGAAACGTTGCGGAACATTTCCAAAAATTGGAACTTGGCTCTTCTCGGCTTCTGCCTTTCCTTCACTCAGCCGCTCTGGGGGGGCCTCAGATTGCACCGTCTGCTGGGGGATGTCGGCAGGATCGAAATAACCTGCGCTCAATCCGTCGCCCTGTGCTTTTCCGGATTCTTTTTCAATATTTTCCTGCCCGGCGCCACCGGCGGCGACGCCTACCGGGTATATGTTCTCGGTCGCCAGGGGGGAGCGGGTATTGGTTCCGCCATTGCGACCATCAGCCTGGACCGGTTTCTTGGATTGCCGTCGCTGGTTCTTATTGTGTTTTTCGGCATGGCTCTGGACTGGCGCTATCTTGCCAATAATCGGACGCTCTCCGAGATGGTTCCCTTCATTGCCGCCGCCGGGGGGATTTGTCTGCTCCTGATCGGGTATCTTGTTCTGGCAGGTAAAGGGCGCCGACAGGCTGACAAGATTGCGCCCGGCGAAGCTGACGATACCCGGTCGGCCGGCCGGCTTTTGCGGCTCCATCGGCTGTTGGCGAAAAATGTCCGGCGTCCGGCCACCTTGCCGTTAGCCCTGTTGTATGGCGCTTTGGCGCATGTGGCCACTATTGCCGCCTGCCAGTGTTTTGGTTCCTCTCTCGGGATTTCCGGCATATCGTGGATGCGCTACTATCTTATTGTTCCCATGGCCCTGTCCATCAACGTGATCCCTGTCGCTCCGGGAGGCGTCGGACAAGGCGAACTTGCCATGGCCGCCCTGTTTGCCATGGCGAGCTCGGACGGCGCCAACGCCCAGGCGGGAGTTATGCTCATGTTGCTTTTCCGCTTATCCAATATCGCCATCGGGCTGTCTGGGGCTGTTGCCTATGTCGCCGGATGGCGGCGCTGCGGCTGGAAGGCGACATGGCCATAGATCCTGCCAAGCCCTACGATCTTCTCTTCACGGTCCAGCCTTCCCAGGATCGTGAACGCCTCGATCTTTTTGTCAAGTCCATGCTCCCCTCAATGAGCCGTACCCGCGTCCAAGTTCGCGTCGCCGAGGGACGAGTCGAAGTGAACGGCTCGCCCCGCCCGGCCAACTGGCGTGTTCTCGCCGGAGATAGGATACTTCTGCGCTGCCGCGAACCTGACGGCGGGGCGGAGAAAACGGGCCGGAACATTCCGCTTGATGTACTTTACGAAGACGGGGATGTGGTTGCGGTGAACAAACCTCCGGGACTCCTGGTCCACCCGGTGGGCAAGCACCGCCATGATACCTTGCTGAACGCTCTGTATTGGCGGTACAAAGATGTTTTACCCGACGGCGAGTCGGTTACTTTGGCGAATCGGCTGGATCAATACACATCG
>JAITKH010000219.1 GCA_031278535.1 Planctomycetota bacterium
GCGTCTTGTTTTTCGCCAAGCCGGTCCTGAAGCCTGACGTAACCGTAATTCTCATGACTGCCATGCGAAGCCGGGAACCCACCAAGGAAGGCAAACGGCGGTTTGTTTGCTGCCCCGTACAAGTCCACCTCCTTGAAAAGTCCGCTATTCCGCCGCTTTGATTCTGTCCCACGCCTGGATATACAGGGCATTATGTTGTTCCAGATCCCGGATTACCTCGCATTTGGCGATCACCTGGTCATCGACCTTAAAAGCCGGATTGTCCCGAAGATCCGGATCAAGCCGCTCCACCGCCTTGGGGTTGGGCATGAAGTAGCGAATGCCTTCCATGTTGGCCAGGGCGACATCCGAATCCAGCATGTAGTTGATAAAGCTGTGCGCCAGGCGTATGGACGGCGAATTGGCAAGGATTACGAAGTCGTCGGAAGCTATCGATGTCCCTTCCTTTGGAACAAAAAAACCGACATCCGGGTTTTCCTCCATAATCAGCGCCACGTCGCCGTTATAGGCGTGGGTGATCAGGAATTCGCCCGATCCCAATCCGATTTTGGCGTCGTCCACGTCGAATTTCGCCAAATTCCTTTTCCAGCCGATAACCGTCTCGGAGGCGGCGACGATTTCGGCCGGATTCACGCTGTTCAGGCTATATCCAAGAAATTTGAGGCCGGCGCCGATAGTTTCGCGCATGTCGTTCAACATGGTCATGCGGCTTGCGAAATCGCGGTTTGCGAAAATCCCCCAGCTTCCGAGCGCCGTTTTCGGCACCGCGACGGAATTGTAGCCAACACCGGTCACGGTCCGGGTATAGGGAACGCTGTAGATCATCTTCGGATCCTCGGTAAGCGAGAGAAAATTCTTGTCGATGTTTTCGATGTTGGGGATGAATCTGGTATCTAGGTCCATTACCAGGCCTTGCCTCCACATGATGGCGCTCATATACGAGGAGGGAGTGATGATGTCGTATACCCCGCCGCCTACCTTCAACTTGGCGTACATGGCCTCGTTCGAGTCAAAATAGTCTATTGCGATTCGGCAGGAATACTGCTCCTCGAACTTCTCGATTACCCCCTGGTCGAAATAGTCGGACCAGGTATAGATATGGAGTTCCCCTTTTTCGCCGGCGCCGGCGAAGACGGCGAACTGCGCCATGGCGGCAAGAAGCAGAACAAAATAAATCCGGAAGTTTGTCAGCATGTTTATCGCTCCTTTGCGGGTTATCGGGAGATGGCGGCATTCCGGCCGCGCCAACCTCCATCCATAGATGATATTCGAAAAAAGCGGTGGCGCAACTTCATTGTTCGGGACAGGAAAAATTCATTTTTTTTTGAAGACGGCGGCGGGAACGGTCGATTCAACTATTATCGGAACTCATTTTCGTTATCGGCCGTTGTTTCTGATTGGGAGGAAAAGGATATGTTCAAGTGCGCAAACGCGTTCGCCGGGATTGCCGCCGCCATGATCCCGCCGTTCCTGGTCGGCTGCTGCGGGAGCGGAGTCCGATCTCCAGAAAGCTGCCCGGTTCCCCCGGTTCCCGCCTGTGAAGTCAAAGGCGATCTTGTGTATAATCTTGGAGGGGAAGTACGCACCAATTCCAAGGCGGTCCGGCTGGACTGGAGCGTGAATGCCGGCGCTTGCGAAAATGAGTGCCCTGACATTCCCCCGTACGCTTGCCAGACGGCGTCCCCGGGCGGAACTGCCGTGCCGGACAACGGCGGAATCGGCAAAGGATATGAATTTCCGGATGATGCGACCGCCATTCCCGGCATAATTCCGGCGGTTGTCCTGATTCCTTCCGCCGGAACGGCTCCGGCGCGGGAAGTCAAATCCTGGAGAGATGTGGACGGAGCGTTCCAGGCTCCGGCCGAGCCAAAAAGCGAAACTCCGGAAACGTCGGGTTCCGATGCCTCTGGAAAAGCCGAGCCTGAAATTGCCGCCGTTCCGGAAAAGCTGGAAAAACAACCTGATTCGGATTCGGCCGACAAGAAGTCGGCCGCCGCAATCGACAAATATGAAAGCGTGAAGGGGACGGCAAAAACAAGTCCCGAATCGCGGACCGGCGCGGTGAATCAGGCTTTGCCTCCCGTCCCCGAAGTATCGGACATCAACGCCGCCGTCGATGCCATCCTGTCCTCCGACGGGACGGACCAGGCCGGTGTGGAAATTTCGCCCCTGCCGGAAGTGGAATTGCCGCCCAGTCTGGAGTGAAATGAATGCCTTGCCGTAAAATTCCGCCAAGTCTGTACCGAAGATTGAGACTTGGCGGAAAATGCCCCGGTTCACTCGGTTTCCGCCTCCGGGAATTGGAGATGGTCAAGTCGCGTCCCGCCGTCCTGTTTCATTCTTCCTTCGGGCCGAGTTCCTCAAGCTTGGCCATGATCTCCTTGATATCGTTCCATGTCTCTCGATCCGCGTCGGTACGGGCGTCTGGATCGGCGAGTTTGGCCCGTTCCCGCAACAGATAGGAGGGATGGTAGACAACGCGCAAGGGAATGCCGCGATATTCCAGCCAGCGCCGCCGGGGCGCGGCGACGTTGGCCGGCAACTCCAGGAGAAGGCGGGCCGCCACCGTTCCCACCGCCACCAGGATACGTGGCGAAATCACTTCAATTTGTTTTTCGATATAAGGAAAACAGGCGCGAATCTCGCCCGCCAGAGGATCGCGGTTTCCTGGCGGACGGCATTTGATCGTGTTGGCGATATAAACCCGGCCCCGCGAGAGGGACATCCCCTTCTCAATGATGCCGGTCAGGAGCTTGCCGGAGCGACCGACGAAAGGACGGCCCGCCAAGTCTTCGTCGCGCCCCGGCGCTTCGCCGACAAACATCACGTCGGCGTCGAGATCGCCCTCGCCCCACACCACCGAATGTCTTGTATCGCACAGTCCGCAATTCCGGCATTCCTTCGCCGCCTGCCGCATGGCGGACAAGGCCGCTTCCTTTTCCGGGCGTTCCGGCGCATCGATCTTGGGCACCAAGCGGGTAAAAATCGGACGCGGCTGCGAAGCCGCTTCCTGGATCGCCGACGGGGATGGGGCGGGATCGGTCTGGAGGAAATTGGTCGGCTGGCTCCTGATCGGGGATGGGGCGGGAGCCGATTTCGCGGGTGTTTGCCGGGCGGTGAAACTGGCCGCCGCTTTGAGCAGGGCGCCGCTGGGATCGGAAAGAAAGGCGGCTCCGAGACTCTTGTCCATCTCCAGCCTGGCTCGAAGCGCGATCAACAATTCCATTTTCCCGAGGTCGATGGCCATCGATTTTTCTTTAGGCAATGAATTCGGCGTCTTCGAAATCGCAGTCGAAGAGTTGATTCAGTTTTTCTTGAGCTTTTTCCAATTCTTCCCGGGTCGCTTCAGGAGCGAACACTTCCAGATCGCGGCCGCCGTTCCGGCCGTCGTGGAGCAGGAGGCGATCGCCGTTCGGGGTACGGGCCATGCCGTCCAGCCGGAGTTTCCGGCGCCGCGCCAAGATCAGCGCCAATACATAGCGGAGCAGGCTCCTTTCTCTTCCTTCCGTTCCTTCCAGGCTGTCGAAAAAGGTCCGGAGTCGCTCGAAGTCGATGGGAAAGCGGCGATTCGGCTTTTCGTCCTCTCCCTTGTTCCGCCAGTATGAGTGAAAGGATTCCTTTTCCACTTCCGGCCACGCTTCGATCGAGAAGTCGAGCCGTTCGAACGAGTCGTTCCGTTCGATCAGCGCCGAAAAAAAAGGCTTGGTCAGGTCGAGGGCCTGCCCGCTTCGGGCGCAGATGCGTGTACGCCTCGGTATCCGCCAGTTTTCCGCCATGGCGAAACAGGCTCTCCTTCTGCTGGACGGCATGGAAACGCGGGCGAATTCGCCTTACTCGGCCTGGAATATTCTCTGGCCCGAACCGGTGCCGTCCCGGCTGATCTTCACTTCCACCCTTGCCAGACAGCGGGGACAGAAGCCGCAATAGGCGGTACCCGCCTTGTTTTTGTAAATATACCCATACACATTGCAACAGCGAAAATGGATTCCTAGATGTTCGCGGCGTCCGCCGGCCGGTTCCTTCCCTTCGTTCACCGGATTTCCTCCACGACCGGCGAGGCGGGCCGTTTCCAGACAATCATGGCGAAGGCATTGTGATCATGGATGCTCTCCATGGTTTCGGCCCGCGCCTTGAGCCAGGCTACCCGCCCATCCTTCTGCAGGTCCGTCACAACCCGCCGCACCACGTCCTCGACGAATGCCGGGTTGTCGTAGGCGCGCATGGTGAGTTCCCTCTCGTCCTCGCGCTTCAGAAGGGGAAACACGGGAGCCGATCCGGCGCGTTCACCCGCCGCCGCCAGTTCCTCAATCCATATCATGCGGGGCAGGCCGCCCGCGCCGCGTTCCGACCTGACGTCGATGTCAATATATCCCCGCTGGTTGTGAGCGCCTCGATCGGAAATGGCCTTGGAGCAGGGGCAGAGGGTGGAGACCGGGACCCGCACCCCGACCAGGAAATCGTCCCCGTCGCCGTCCGCCTGGGCCATGAAGAGACAGGCGTAGGACATGAGGGATATCGCTCCCGATATCGGCGCCCGCTTTTCGATGAAGTAGGGAAAACGCATTTCCACTCTCGCCCGCTCCGCTTCCAGGCGCTCGCGCAGGGTCTTGATTACAAGGGGAAGGGTCTCCATGTCCACCTGATCCCGGTGTTCATGCACCACTTCGATGAAGCGGCTCATGTGCGTCCCCTTGAAATGGTGGGGCAGACTCACCGAGAGGGAGATTTCCGCCACTGTTTTTTGGCGGTTATGGGCCTTGTCGCGCACGGTCACCGGGTAGCGAAGCCCGCTCACGCCCACCAAGTCGATGGGAAGGTCGCGATCATCGGCGCTTGCCTGTACGTCTTCCATGCCTCGCTCCCTATTCGATGTCCGGCGGTGGAGGCTCGGGCAGGGGGGGAGAAGGCGAGAAGCCCGGCAGGCGTCCGGGAAGTTGTCCGCCGCGCAAAAGCAGCCCGGGTGCCGGAATTGTACCCCTGGCCGAGTCGCCCGGCTCGGGGGCGTTGGAGAGATCGGCGAAACGAAGAATGCCGTACAATCCGGGACGGGTGTTGTCCCCGAAGGTCTCGACCCACTGGCTGGTTTCCGGCGGCTCGGTGACGGCGCCGCGGCGGCGCTGGGCCTGTTCCCGCGAGGCCGAATAGTCGCGGCGCACCAATTGGAATCCCCATTCGCTTCCGGGGGCCGGAGGATTGGCCAAATCCAGCGCTTCCCAGGGGATGCGCATTTCCACATCCCAGGTTTCGACGCCGCCGGCGCGGCCGAAGCGGACGACGTGCCGCCAGGCGGGATTCCATGCCAAGCCGGCCCGGCTGGATTCGTCCAGGATCACGTTCCGGGGATTGATGGCGAAATGATAGTAGTCGCGGCCGCTGCGGGAGGGATCGATGAAAATTTCCAGCGATTCGTCGGCCAACACCGCCCCGTCGCGATCCGTTTCCGGATCGCCCGCCGGGGGAGAGGCGGAGGAGACGAGTTTGGACGCCAGCGACGCCGCCACCACCAGCCCGGCGCGATCGGCTGTTATCCGTGCCTCGGCGGGATTGCCGGCAGGCCGGCCTTCCGGATCGATCAGCCCTGTCAATACCGGTAGTGTCTTCCAATATGATTTTTCCCGCATTCTGGCGTCCAGTCGAATTGGCTCCGGGGCCGGCAGGACGGCGTATCGTTTTTCTTTCGTGAAATGCAGCCGTCCGGAGGCGCTGCCGACATCGGGTCCGGAGGCCAGGAGTTCGGGGGGAGCCGACGGGGAGCCGGGAATCACCGCAAATGTGGCAGCCGCTCCCTGGCCGGGTTGGAGCGAGAAGGGAAGCCGGTTCGGTTCTATTCTCCATCCCGATCCGGGCTCCATCCGCCAGGAAAGTTCGCCGGAAAAATTCCGGGTGGTGGGGTTGGCGAAATAGAGCGCGAGAAGCGGCGGCCGGGCCGGATCCGGGACCGCCCGCGCCGCCTGGCGGATGAGGCGAAGCATTTCTTTTTGGAGGGTGAGCGCGGCCTGGGCGTCGCTCGTGGCTTCCGCCTTGGACATGGCCGGCTCCAGGGGGGGGCGACGGGCATCCAGGGTAAGCAGATCGATGGTCTCGCCGTCGAGGCCGACCGTTCGCCATTCCAGCGTCCCCTCGTCGGCCCAGAGCCTGGCGACATGGGGCGTCCCGCTTTCGGCCGCGACGTATTCGCGCGGCTCCGGTCCGGGGCCGGCGGCCGATCCGGAGGCGATGGCAATGTAGCGGGTCTGGCCGATTCCGGCCACCGAAAAGGGGCGGGTACGGAGGTAGCGCGATCCCGGACCGATCACCAGATCGACGCCGCCCAGTTCCAGCCGGTCGCCCAGGGCGGTGAGAATTCGCCCGTCGCCCACGCGCGAATCGAAGGCGGCGCGGGACAGCACCAGTACAGTCCAGGCGCGGCTGGCATGGGAAGGATCGAGATCGCGATCGAGTCGTACCAGGACCGCATTCCGGGAACGGTCGAAGGAAAAAGCCCTGGCGTCAATGCCAATCAGGCGGAGCGACCCGACGTCCCGCTTCCAATATCCTCCTTCGGCCGCTTGTTCCGGGAAGAGTTCGGCCGGGGGATCGCCTCCCGGAACCGGCCAGAGCGGTCCCAACGCCACCTTGTCCCCCATGCGCCCGAAAAACTCGGCCTCCCAGTCGCCCGGTTTCACATTTTTGTCGGAGGGGAAAGGAGGGGAGAGGAACACTACGGCATCAGGTTCCAGGGCGCGGAGGCGATCGACTTCAGCCGAGAGATCCGGTCCGCCGGCGGCTCCGGCGAATCCGATGACCGCGGGCTGACCCAGCCGGGGCAGGCCGCGGATGGCATAGGCGCCGGCGTCCAAATCATCCAGGTAGAGATGGTAGCGCTTGACGGCGGACGGCTCCAGCTCCGGCATCGCCAGGGAGTGAAAGAGGCTGAATGACGCTTGGCGGTTGACGTACGTCCGGCTTCTGCGCCCGCCGTCCGCCACCTGGATGCCGGCGACGGAACGCCGGTTGGTGACGAAGCGGAGAAAAGGCTGCATTCCGTCGGCACTGGTGAGATAAGGCCCGAGGACGATGGACGCCTCGCCAATCGGCTGATCCTCGCCCGGCGGTAGCCGAACAATTGGCATGTCGGCGCAACCGGCGAACAACAGGGCAATCGCGGCCAGAGCCCGGACGGATCGGAATCGCAAAATTCTGGGAATCCGGACTCGCATCTCTTTTCTGTTCTCCTCCTTGGAGCAAGAAGAAACCTTTCGCCTGGACAATGCAGGAGCGATGCGAAAATCGCCGGCCTTCAGATCGGGAGGCGAATCCTCAAGCGCCTATTTCGCAGTTTCCGAACAGAATTGCAAGGGTTATTTTCCTTCGCCGCCCGGGCGAACAGGGTCTAGTGGTCCGTACAGTCTCAATCTTTGCTTGAGACTGTACGGGGAGAGCCCCGGTTCATCCGGTTTCCGCCTCCGGGGCAGTGAATTCCCCTTCGGCATCAGAGGTCAATCCCGGAACAAACGGACTTCGGAATTTGCAAGGATTTAGACTTTACAGACCACTAGACATGAAAATAACCTGTATTTCCATTTCCAATCATTCTCCGTCACGCCAGACCAACTCCGCGGCCTGCGCGAGCCGCCGGCGGGAAAGCCGTACCCCTAATCCTTTCCGGCAGCCGGAATCCCCAGTCCAACATCCTCGAAACCCGCCCGGTCCGCCCCGGAAGGGATCGCCGGCAAGGAAAAGGCGGGGAAAACCATATTCTCCGCAAACCGCCCCGCTTGCCGGCCAAATCGTCCGCGCCGCCGCGGCCAGCAACGACGTTTCGCCCACCAAAATGCCGCCATACACCGCGATTCCCCGCTCCGCCGCCAGGCGGGACAATTCGCGCCAGCCGGAAAAACCGCCAATTTTCGCAAGCCTCAGATTCCACCAGGCCGGACTGCCGCGCGCCAGGATTGCCCGGGCGTCGGAGAGCGAACACAACGATTCGTCCGCCATGACCGGCAAGCCCAATTCCCGCTCCAGAACCGTAAAATCAGCGCTGACAGCCTCTTCCGGCCGAAGCGGCTCCTCAACCAGAGCGATTCCGAAACGATGAAAAGCCTCCCGGCGCGCCAGCGTTTCTCGCCAGGTCCAGGCTCCATTCGCGTCCACCGCCAGCCAGGCGCCGGAACCGGCCGCCAGCCGCGCCGCCGCCAGCCGCGCCGCATCCATCGCCTCGTCCCGCCCGACCTTCACCTTGAACCGGCGGTAGCCAAGCAACCGGAGTACGCCGAGAAGTCGGGCGACATTTTCCGGTCTCGTCATGGGCAGGACAGCCACCAGCGGAATTGTCCGCCCGTTTTTCTCGTGGCCTTCGCCGGCCGCGGATTTTCCGGCCCTTGTGGCCAGGGCGGAAAATGCCGCGACATCCAGGGCGGACCAGGCCGCGAGGGAACGCCGCGTATTGGCGTCAAGATAAAGGGCACGAAGCGACGAAAACACCGTTTCCGGATTGCCATCGCCTGGAAACGTCAATTTCCTCAATTCAGGCCAATAACGATTCCGAATATCATCCAGAACCGATTCGAGAGTCTCCCCGGTGAGATACAACCGAGGCAGGGCCTGCCCATAACCCGTGCATCCGTCCGCCATCCGCAGCCCGACCAGAAACGTCTCAACCCGATCCCGCGATGCCGAATGGTGGGCGAACCGCAGCCGCAAGCGGAAGGAAGCCCGCCAAATCTCTATGCCTGCGAACGTTGCCCGGCCCATCCCCGCTTCTCCTCAAGTTCTCCTTCAAACCGCCGAAAATTTGCATCGGACTCCATCCCGATCCCCTATTTTATCGGAAGCGGCAAGGGGCGAGAATAGTTTCCGAACGGAGGTGACGTCTTTCCATGAAGACGGCACTTTTTTCCTCCGATAGATCATTCGCCACACCGGAATGCCGAAAGGATTCGACAGAGGGCGGGGAAGGCGATAACGAAAGGCTGAACAATGGATGAACGGGAAATGCGCCGGCAAAAACTGTTGCGGGATTTGGCGGAGCGGTTCAGCCATTCCTCCGACATCATGCGTCAGGTAGCCAGGCGTATCGGTGAGGCGGCGGCGGCCAGCGGCGCGAATCGCCGCGATTTGGAAAAAATTTCCGCCCCCTTGCGAAAATGCGTAGGGGCGAAAACTTCATCCCTCCCCTTTTCATACCGCGAATTCGTGGAATTCACTTCCGCCGAGGAGTTCGCCCGCTTTCGCGATCTCGCTCCGGTCACCGAAGAGGATATTGAAAAAATCGATTGGGACGGGCTTTCCCGGGATTTGCTTAAGGACTGAAGCGCACTACAATTTTCCCAGGCCACGGGTTCTTTTGTTTTGAGATATTGTGTCGTTTCAGTCCCCGGCGCGCCGGTGCCGTTGTTGCTGCGCAGTACATCTGCGGGCAAATCGATGGCATCAGAAATCTCCTTTCGGTTACGCATAGCCACGTTGTCCATTCCCCGGGAAGAATCCCATGATTATGGATGGGGTGGATAACGTCCGGAATTTTACTGTGTAGGCCCTGTCATATTCACGCCGATCCGAAAAACGTCTTCCCTTGATCCGCTTTTTCCCTATAATACGGCCCTCGGTTCGGCGCTGGCGCGCGGAGGTGTCGGCATTTTGTTTTTGGCGGAGTTGACAATGAGCGAAAACATCAGGGACATAGCCCTCAGGGTTCGGGGCTTACGGGAGGATACGGGAATATCGGCGACGGAGATGGCCGCGCACGTTCAGGTGACGCCTGAACAATACCTGGCCTACGAATCCGCCGCCGAGGACATTCCCGCCTCCGTACTGAACGGAATCGCCGTCAAGCTCAAGGTGGATTTGGGATTGCTGCTCAAGGGCGAAACGCCCCATATGTCCGGTTTCGCCGTGACCAGGAGCGGACGGGGGGCGGTGGTGGAGCGCCGGCGGGGATACGACTACGAAAACCTCGCCGCCTCGTTCCGCGGCGCCAGGTTCGAACCCTTCCTCGTGACGCTGCCGGAAACCGCCCCGGACACGCCCATTCCCCAGAACGCCCACCCCGGCCAGGAATTCAACTATGTCCTGGCGGGGAAAATGCGCGTCAAGGTGCTGGACAACGAGGAAATCCTCGACGCCGGCGATTCGGTCATCTTC
>JAITKH010000347.1 GCA_031278535.1 Planctomycetota bacterium
ATTGGGTTTCAAGTTCTGTGAAAGCAACGGTGCGCCGGCAAAACCTACTCGCCTGATGGTCGGGCTGCATTACCTCAAGCACGCCTACAGGCTCTGAGGTGCAGCATCGGATCGTTCACCAAGGGGAAATAGCCGCCCTTGAGCGTGAGCGTCTGGCCGTCGGAAGTTTGAACAATCAGGGCTTTTGGCTGTTCCTTGTTCACGTGCCGGTTAGTCAGCCGGAAAGTTACCTGGTCGGCCGGGTCATAAAGGGTGTCCAACCCGTCCCAAACGCCCTGTACCGCTTGCCATTCGGCGGCGGTGAATTGCCTGGCGAGCGTCTCAAGCTGTCCGGGCGTAAAATTGTAGCGGTTGGGGTCGAATGGCGCTTTCGGATCGGGATTGGCCAATAGCCGGGCCAAGTTGGCATCGTTACCCATGTTCAATGCGACGGAAATTAGCAAATCGGCGTCCCATCCATGAACGTTTCGCCCTTTTCGAAGCACTTCCGGAACCGGCAATCCCGCGATGGCAAATGTCCGGCCGCCGTAGAGTTTTTCAATTCGTTTCCTGAAAGCGGTCATGGTATCAAGGTGCGGTTTTATAATTGCCAGGGTATCCCGATAAAGCAGGTCCCTATCCTCTTGCGCTTGGCGCACTTTCCAGAATGTCCGCTGGTTCGGACCGGCTTCCTTTCCGCCGATGGCGGGGTTGCCGTCCATCATCTCGAACCAGGTCTCCGGAAGAGTCATTTGAATCATGAAGCGGTTAAGGTTATTGAGTTTTCTCCCCCAAAATTTCCTGTCGTCATGATTCAACTTGGCTTCGCGATCAGCCCGGCGGGACATCGGGGCGGTTGACTTTTCCACCAACTGATCGAGATCGGCGGCTTCGGCGTCTTTCAATGCCTTCAGGGCGCCGCGGCCATTTTCCAGGAGCCAGCGCATCACCCGGTCGATTTCCCGTACTTGTTCGACCGTGTAATTCCGCCAATTTCCGGCAGGAGGCTTTTGTTTATTCGCCATCCAATCATCAAGCGTATTATTGATGTCCGGAATCAGGCCGCCCAGGCTTGCGTCCGGTCGCGGGAGAACCAGGGTGGCGTTGTCGTCTCCCTGCCGCAGGAAACGGGACGTGGCAATGCCCGTAAATCCCGTCAGTTCCCGAATGCCGTTGGCGTATTCATTCTCCACCTTCGCTTTATGCTCGGCTTTGTCGATGGCGTTTCGCAATCTTCGGGCGCTGTATTTTTCAAGAATGCGATCGCGAAGCTTCCGGGCGTAACGGGCCGCCTCCATTTCGTAATGGTGAAGCATCTCCTCTTCTTTGTAGCTGGCGGCCTTTTCCCAATCCCCCCTTCTGCCCGCCGCCCCGGCATTTTTCTGCGCCTTCTTTTTGGCCGTCCGGAACGGCCGGACGTCGGTTGCCTCCATGATCGGCTTGCTCCAGACATACCGCCGGGCCACGTTCTTCATGGCCTGCTGCTTGTTCCGCCATTCCTGGAGGCGCCGGGCGGCTTCCCGGCCGAATTTCCGCCTGCCGCCGTCGGTCTCGGCGTTCTCAACGGCAAGTTCGACTTCCTCGATCATGTCGGCGGTGTCGGCATCCTGTTCTTTTTCGTCGTCCATTTCGCCCAGGGTTTGCCCGGCATCTTCCGGATCGTCCGCCGCCGCCCGTTCGGCTTCCTCGATGATGTCCTGGCTGTCCAATCGCTCCCATGCCAAATCGTCCGCCGCCTCGTTCAGCGTCTTGGCATCGAGAAGATCGGACAGCATGTCGCCGGCGGCTTCGTAGCCGGACGTCCTGGCCGCGTCTTCTGGCGATGCGCCGTCCTTTTCCGCGAATATCCCCTCGTGCCTGGCCGCCAGCTTGTCCGCGGCGTCCTTGCCAATTTCCGCCTCCGCCAACGCCCGATCAAGGCCTCCCTTGGCGGCGACATAATCGAGCGCCCGGTAAACCGGCTGTTCCGCCAATTCGTTCCGGGCGGTCCGGCGAACGCCGTCGTAATCGGCCGACTTCCGTAGTTCCCGGCCGCCGCCGGCCTCGGCGTTCAACCTGGCCCGCTTCCGCTCGTCCCGCCGCTTGTTGATTCCCTCCAGCCTCTTGCGGATTTCCTCGGAGGAATGGGCCGCCCAATTTCCCTGCATTTCCCGAACCTTGGCTTCGTTTTCAATCTGCTCGTCGGTGGCAAGGAAGGCATCGAATACCCGGCGCACTTCCCCGGAAGGTTCGGCCAGCTGGGAAGCGTCCCGGTAAATGCGGGTCATGTAGCGGCGGATGACCTCGAACGGCTCCTCCAGGTCGGCGGACGGCGCCTTGCCTTCCATCGCCCAGTATTCCCACGCTTCGGCGACCGTTTCCATGGCGTCGCGGAACGGTTCCCACTTCGCCTTGTCCCGCCAGTAGTCGTCCGGGCTGTCGATGGCAATCCGCAACTTTCCGCCGGCGAAGGCGTCGAGAACGTTGAAATGCCGCAGGGCTTCCTCGCCGCCGCGCCCGGAACGCACCAGTTCAATGAGGTCGTCAACAAAGATATGGTTCAGTTCGTGAACGACGGTCGAGATGTCGGCGTTCTGGAACAGGTTGAGGATGATCGGGGCGCGGTTGTCCTCGTGATGCCGGCGAAAGTCCGTCCTGCCGCGATTGCCGAGGTTGAGGCTTTGGTAATAGGTCTCCAGTATCTGAATGGCCTGGTCGTCGAACACCACCGCCGCCGGGCCATCGGTCATGCCCTCGTAGGCGATGCCCTTGACGCCGTATTCGTTGAGCAGGAGGGACGCGGCCTTGAATTTGTCCCTGCCCTCGTCGTATTCAAGCTCGTCGGCAATCGCTTCGTATATTTCTTCGCCGGTTGAATCTTCGGTGATAATTTCGGTTTTCTTGTTCAGGCGAGAAAGGCTTTCAACCAGCTTTCCGATTGCCTCCCTCACCTTCTCCGGCTGTTCGGACAAAGGCAGGTCTTCATGAAGCAATACGTCGTCGTCGGGGAGTTCCACCTTGAAAAGCTGTGCTCTTGCAATATAACAACTAATAAATTCAATGAGTTATGGCAATCAAAGGCGTCGTTGACACCTCTATTGACACCTTCCCCCTCCGATTGTCATAACGACACGGCGCCGGAACTGTCACCCGATGTCGCCAAAATAGCCGCCGCTTGGCCGATCTTGCCGGAAGCAATCCGGGCCGGAATTCTGGCAATGGTGGCGGCGGCCGGGGAGGCGGGGAAATGACCCTCCACGCTGGGCATGGCAAGGCATGGCAAGGCGCGGCGAGGCTGGGCTTGGCGGGGCGAGGCAAGGCAAGGCAAGGGTATTT
>JAITKH010000359.1 GCA_031278535.1 Planctomycetota bacterium
TCATTTGATAGACATGGGCCCCGGCGCGGGAAAACATGGCGGGGCAATCGTCGCGGAAGGCACGATAAGCGAAGTGTCGGCCAACACCGCCAGTCCGACCGGGAATTATCTTTCCGGCCGGGAGTCAATCGCAGTACCGGCCAGGCGCCGGCAAATCGACATGAAAAATCGGGTCATCCATGTACTCGGCGCATCGGGCAACAATTTGCGCGGAGTTGATGCCTCCTTTCCCTTGGCCTGTTTCACTTGCGTGACCGGAGTATCCGGATCGGGCAAGTCCACGCTGGTGACCCAGACTCTCTGTCGCGCCCTCCAACGGCACCTATACGGCTCCAGGGAAAAACCGGCGCCCCACGGCCGCATTCTCGGCCTCAACCTGGTGGACAAAGCGGTTGAAATCGACCAGTCCCCCATCGGGAAGACTCCTCGCTCGAACCCAGCCACATATACCGGTGTTTTTGACGATATCCGGCGCATATTCACTCAGACGCCCGAGGCAAAGATAAGAGGCTATCAGCCGGGACGTTTCAGTTTTAACGTCAAGGGAGGACGTTGCGAGCATTGCCAAGGGGCCGGCCTGATCAAGATTGAGATGCATTTCCTGCCGGACGTTTTCGTACAATGCGAGCAATGCGGCGGGAGCCGCTACAACCGGGAGACATTGGAAATACGGTACAAGGGAAAGAATATCGCCGAGGTTTTGGCACTGCCCATAACCGATGCCCTGGCCTTTTTCAAAAATATCCCCTCCCTGAAAGAGAACATCGGTACGCTTGTCGATGTCGGCCTCGGATACGTCACGCTTGGCCAGTCCAGCACCACCCTCTCGGGAGGCGAGGCCCAACGGGTAAAACTGGCGACCGAACTTGCGCGCCGCGCCACCGGAGACACCATATATATCCTGGACGAGCCGACAACCGGCCTCCATTTCGCTGACATCAAGCGCCTCCTTGATGTCCTGAATCGGCTGGTGGACAGGGGAAACACGGTCATTGTGATCGAGCACAACCTGGATGTGGTGAAGTCGGCCGATTGGATTGTCGATCTTGGCCCGGAGGGAGGGGACGGCGGAGGAACCGTCGTGGTTGCCGGGACGCCTGAACAGGTGGCACGGTACGACGGCAGTTTCACCGGCCAGTACCTTCGGCGGGTTCTCCGAAATGAAAAATAGAAAGAGGACGGCATGCGAAATCTGGCGGACATGATTTTCGGCCGCAAACGTGATCCGGCGAGCCTCGCCATTGAGGAAGCGCTCGCCATGATAGAAACCGGCGATTTCACCGCCGCCATCGGCGTCCTCCGAACGAAGGCGCTGGCAAAGGAACCGGAACATCGCCGGGCCCGCCTGCATCTTGGCGTGGCGCTGATGCTCGGCGGGGAACTTGACGCCGCCGAGGCGGAATTCCTCCACATTCTCCCCGCCAAGGGAAGATGGAACGACTCGGAAAGCGCAACCGCCCAGATCGCGCTCGACCGGATCAAAGCGCTGCGTGGCGAAAAGGCCCGGGAAATTCAGAAGGAGCAAATTCATGAATAAGTGTAAAATCACGGTCCTCAAAACGACGTTCGACAAGGATCTTGCGGAAGAATTCGGCGTTGAAGGCCTGTCTTCATGTCCGATGCTGCGAAAAGGACAGGTGTTTTATGCAGACTACGCCTGTCCGGATGGATTTTGCGACGAGGCGTGGAAAGCCATTTATCAATATGTTTTCGCCCTCGCCCACGGCGCCGGAAAAGATGGCGGCCTTTTTTATTACGCAGACTGGATACGCAGGCCGGGGATTGCGATTTGCAGTTGCAATGACGGCATACGGCCCGTGATTTTCAAGGTCGAACAGACTGACCGGAAAGCGTAAGGCGATAGCAAGGCAAGGATTTCCCGGTGACGGACCCGGAAACGGACAAATTCTGAAAGGGCGTATGAAAGTTCTTATAGCCCGAACATCAGGTTTTTGCGACGGCGTGAAGCGCGCCATGAGGATAGCCCTCTCGGCGGCGGAAAAAGGTGAATTGGCGGCGGACGGGCCGCTCGTACACAACCGGCAGGCGCTGGAGATTCTCGCGGCCCGGGGCGTCGGCATCCTCGACGCCTCTGGAGCGGCTCCCGGTCCCGCGCAAATCCTTGTCCGCGCCCACGGCGTCCCGACGCGGCGGCGGCATTGCTGGCTCCAAGCCGGGAAGAGCATTGTCGACGCCACCTGCATTCATGTGGCAGAAAACCAACGGCTGGCACGCGAGGCGGCGGCGGCGGGAAAACGCGTCCTCTTCGCAGCCGATCCCGGGCATCCGGAGACACTGGCGGTAACGGGCGGGGCCGGAAAACGCTGCCATGTCATCCAAAATCTTTCAGACATCGAAACGTTGCCCGAGGACTTCGCGGCTGGCGGCGTACTGTTCCTGGCCCAGACCACCTTCAATGCCAGGCAGTTCGCCGGAATGGCCGCCGCCTTGAAGTGGCGTTTTTCCGACACCCGAATCGTCGACAGCATTTGCCGGGCCACCCGCGAGCGCCAAGAAGAGGCGGAAAGGCTGGCCGCCGCCGCCGACATTTTCGTGGTGGTTGGGGGGCGGAACAGCGCGAATACCCGCCGCCTGGCCGAGGCGGGGAGAGCAATCGGCAAACCCGCCGTCCTGGTCGAAACCGCGGCCGACCTCAATCCCGGCGATTTCACCGGCCTCCGCGTCGCCGCCGTCACCGCCGGCGCTTCGACACCCGGTTGGATCACCCAGGAAGTGGTGGATCGGCTCCGTCAAATGGGACGGGCCTGTCCAACCGATTATCTTCATTGTCTTGTCCGCTTCCTGACCGAAAGTCGTCTCTCCACCGCCTTGGCAGCGGCGGGACTGGCACTGGCGGCGGAGAGACTGTTGCTTCCGGCTGTCATGCCGGCGTTGGTACTGGCAGGAAGCGGCTACATTTTTTTCGCCCACATTCTCAATCGCCGGCTGCCACAAAACCGGTCGACCGCCCGATTGTCGCCCATCGACTCATTTTACCAGGCGAGACGCCGGGGAATGCTGATCGCGGCCTGGCTGTCCGCAGTCGCGGGAATCGCACTGGCCTCCATGGCAGGCCCGGCAATCCTTTTTCTCTTCCTCTCCGCCATCCTCGCCGCCTCCTTGTACGCGGCTCCCGCTGGGCGGATGCCGGAAATACTGGCGAAAGTCCGCCGATTCGTCAGCCCCCGCTATTGGGCCATGCCAGCCGGATGGGCGCTGATCCTGGCCGGACCGCCGGCCTGGGAAACGAAGGATCCCGTCTCCGGAACAATCATCCTGCTCTTTGTCTTCTTGATGCGTCTCGGTGGAACCCTGGTGCGGGATTTGCACGATATCGCCAGCGACAGCCTGCTCGGTATAGATACGCTTTCCTCCCGATTGGGGTCGGTCCGGGCCGCCAAGCTGGCGACCGCCTGCCTGGGCGCAGCCGCTCTGATCCCCGCCCTGACGCTATTCCTGGCCGCACGGGAAGGGAATCTCGCCCCGGACTGGATTCTTGCGGTTGCGCCGATTTCAGCCGCACCGGGATTGGGCCTGGTTCTTTTGGAACTGCTTCGGCGGCGAAACGTCCGGATGGCGGCCCCTCTCCAGATCGGCGTGGACGGAATGTGCCTCCTGGCCGGCCTGCCGTCCCTGATTTCCCTGGCAACGGGAATATCCCCGTGCTGATTTTAGCCGGTATCGACGAGGCCGGATTGGGCCCTAGGCTTGGACCGCTCGTCACATCCTCGGCCGCCCTGGAAGTCCCAGAAGATTGGACTCCGGACATGCCCTGGAAACGCCTCTCCAGAGTGGCGAGGCGTCCTCCCCTCCGCCAAGCCGATCTATTGACGGTGGCAGACAGCAAAATAGCTTACCAGTACGGCGGTTTGGCAATCCTGGAACTGGCTGTCGGCGCCTTTTCCCGCCTTGCGAATGACAAATTCAACCCTCTGATCAGCGTCTCGGGCGAAACGGACGATCCCCCTGCCCATGCCTGTTACCGCCATGCATGCCGGAAGTTTCCGATCACTTGCGGAAAAAACGAACTGGAAACGATTGCGGATACTCTTGCCAACGCCCTGGACATGGCTGGTGCCAAGGTAGCGCATCTTGAAAGCGCAGTCCTTTTCGAACCTTCGCTCAATCGGCGCTTCGCCGCGGGGCTGAACAAAAACCAGGCGTTGCTCAAGGAAACCGGCCGCCATTTGCGGCGGCTGGCCGAACGTTTTGCGAACCATCCCTTGTTGGTTATGGTTGACAAGCAGGGTGGCAGAAACGACTACCTCCCCCTGCTCTCCGAAATTTTCCCCGGCGTTTGGCTCGACACCCTTATCGCCGGAGATGCAATTTCCCGATACCGTCTGCGCCGGGAGGGAACTCCCATTGAAATATGTTTCCAAGCCAAGGCGGATCAGGACGCTTTTTGCGTTTCCCTCGCCAGTATGGCGGCAAAATATGTTCGGGAGCGTTACATCGCCGGCTTGAACGCCTGGTTCGGCAGGCGCATACCGGGGATCAGGCCAACCGCCGGCTATCCCCTGGACGCCGCCCGCTGGCTGGCCGATGTCGCCTCGGCAGGTTCGTCCTGGAATCTGGAATCTCTTCTTCGCGAGAGATAGACATGGCGCCTCAATCCCCGGATGAACGGGGACGGCGGCAGGTATTTCCGCTGCTTTTTTTGGTAATGCCGAGAAGGATCCGCTTCCTCCGTTTCTGCGGCGTTCCTGGCCGATTCAGACGTTTTTCCTGTTTTCCTTCCCCCCTCCTTTCCTGTTCCCGACTCGTGCCGGCACTCCGCGGATCCTTACCCGTTTCCGGCATGAGGATGCGATGCAGGCGCAGACGATCAGCATCGCTTCGGGCAACTTCGATAGGTCGGCCATCGGCATCGACGCCGGCAAAGAACATGGCGGTGGCGAGCGTCCCGGGTACCGGAAGGAAACACTGGACCTGTCTCGGTTTCCAACCGCGCCGCCCCAACCAGGAGGCAAGTTCCCGCATCTCGGCCTCGCCGCCGCCAGGAAAGGCGCTCATCAGGTAGGGGACGATATACTGCTCCCGACCGGTCTGTTGCGACAGTCGCGTGAAACGGCCGACAAACTCGTTCCAGAGCCGAAGGGGAGGTTTGCGCATCAATCGAAGAAGCTTGTCCGCAACATGTTCCGGAGCGATCTTGAGCTGTCCGCCTGCATAATTCGTTACCAAAGATTCCAGGTATTTCTCCGACTCGAGGGCCAAGTCATGCCTTACACCGCTCGCCGCCCGGACATGCCGGACGCCGGAAATTCGGGCCGCCTTGTCAAAAAGCCTGATTTGAGCTTCCTGATCCATGCGGAAAAAGCGGCAACGTCCCGGATACAGGCAACTCGTACGCCGGCAATGGCCGGGATCTCCAGAGCAGACAGCGCCCCACATATTGGAGGTGGGACCGCCAATATCCGTTACCGCCCCCTTCCAATCCGGAGCCGCCGCCATCCGTTTGATTTCCGCCAGGATGGATTGCCCGCTCCGCGATTGGATTCGACGCCCCTGGTGAATCGAAATGGCGCAGAAAGAACAGCCTCCACCGCAACCCCGGTGCGAAGTCAGGCTGCCCTCCAGCATGGCGACGGCCGGAATCGGCTCGCGGTAGTCCGGATGCGCGCGCCTGGTAAAGGGGAGGGAATAGACGGCGTCCATTTCCGCTTCGGAAAGAGGCTCGGCAGGAGGCTCGAAAATCACAGTCCGCCCGCCGACTCGCTGGATCAGCGCCGGCCTGCCGTTCAGCGTCTGGCGCTCAAAAGCCAGAGTGGCTCCGATGAGTTGGGCGGGATCGGCCAGAATCGCTTCGTGCGACGGTAATTCCGCCGCGTCGGACGGGATCCTGTCTGGAAGCGTTTCGTAGACAAAGCCGGGAAGGCGCGACCTGGCGATGACTTCGGAATGCTTTCGCCCAAGCGGATGATTTTCAAGAAGTCTGGCCAGAGAGAGGATCGGTTTTTCTCCCATGCCATGGAGAATGGCGTCGAGCTTGGCGTCAAGAAGAAGCGGGCGGCGGAGGGCGTCGCTCCAAAAATCGTAATGAGATGCCCGCCGAAGCGACGCTTCGATGCCGCCGGCAACTACGCACAATCCGGGAAATGCCTGGCGGACCAACCCGGCGTACACGCTGACGGCACGATTCGGCCTCAGTCCCGTCCGCCCTCCAGGAGAATAGGCGTCCTCGCTCCGTTTCTTGCGAAAAGCCGTATAGTGGGCGACGAGAGAATCGACCGATCCGGACGATATGCCGGCGAAAAGACGGGGTCGGCCGAGGCGAGAGACGTCGGCAGGTCCATTCCAGGCCGGCTGGGCGATGATGCCGGTCCGATAGCCGTGGGCAACAAGCCAACGGCCAAGCAGGGCCGCGGCAAAGGCATGGCTGTCCACATGGGCGTCGCCGGAGACAAGGAGCACATCCAGTTCGTCCCAGCCGAGAGCCTCCATCTCCCGTCGCGAGGAAGGAAGAAATTCAGGTTGTTCGAGATCAGCCATGATGCGCTTCTCCGGCCAGCCGCAGTATCGCCAAGGCGATTTCACGGCCGGAATTGGGGCGAGCCGTGCGCCGCATTTCCTCCGCCATGGCCAACCGGCGCGCCTCATCCTTCCAGAGGGAAACCACGAGCGGCGCAAACGTGTCGGTGGAAGCTGTCGTCTCCTCATAGGCCAGGGCGGCCCCGGAATGGACGAGCGAGAGGGCGTTCAAACGCTGGTGATCGTCCATGGCCGAGGGCAACGGCACCAGAATGGCCGGGAGCCCTGCCGCCGCAAGTTCGGCCAGGCTGATGGCTCCGGCACGTGACACCACCAGGCGCGAACGGCGATACAGCTCTTCCATGTTGCTATGGAAGCCGTACACCTCGGCCTCCACCCCGGCCCGCCGGTAGCGGTTACGGATTTCCATCTCGTGACTGGGGCCGGCGACATGGATGAGACGGCAGCCGGTTTCGCCGACGATTCTCCGCGCGGCTTCGGCAACAATGTCGTTGAGGCGTTTGGCGCCTTGGCTTCCACCCATGACGAGAATGGCGTCGCCGTGACAGTTCGGATCCGCAAGCAGCTTAAGAAACGGTTCGCGCAATGGCGAGCCGCTGTGGTGAAACACGGCCGGGGAATCGGCAAACCAGGTCCTGGCCTCCTCGAATTGGGAAAAAATCTCGGCCGCCCAACGGGAGAGCAATCGATTCGTCCGGCCCGGAACGGTGTTCTGCTCAAGAATGATCAGAGGGATCCGCATGATCCTGGCCATGATGCCCGGAGCTCCGGCCGCGAAGCCTCCGAGCGCCGCCACCACATCGGGCCGCTCGCGGCGGAACAGGCGCCAAACCTGCCACAGTGCGATGACGAAGCGAATGGAATTGGCAGGCTTCCGCCAGGACAAAGGCGATCCACGGCCTGCGGCAAGTATTTCCAGCCGATAGCCGCAACCCCAGAGAAGCTCCCGATCCAAACCTTCGTTCGTTCCCAGGAACCCCACTTCACTATCCGGGCGAATCCGGCACAACTCGTCAGCCAGCGCCATGCCGGGGCAAAGATGGCCTCCCGTCCCTCCTCCAGCCAGCCAAATTCTCATGCGTCCGTCTCTCCATTCATAATGATTGTCGTTTTGAAGGCTGGAAGCGGGCGGTATTTTCTGATTGGATTACTCTCATCCACGGTCCCCGCCATGATCGCTCTGGGGCGACGGCCCGAGGCGACGGAGGCAAGAAGCCCCGCCATGGAATAGAAGACAACAAGGCCGGAGCCGCCGAAACTGACGAAGGGGAGCGATATTCCCTTGGGAGGCAGAAGTCCGGTTGCCACACCGATATTAAAAATTGCCTGGCCGCCGATGAGCAGGGTGATGCCAAAGGCGAGAAGCGAACCGAAACGATCCTCCGCCCTGGCCGAGATCCCCATACCCTGCCAGACAAGCATGACGAATAGCGCGATCACCGACAGGGTGCCCATCAAACCGAGTTCCTGGCCGATGATGGCAAAGATGAAGTCGGTATGAGCCTCGGGCAGGTAATCGAGCTTGGCCGGCCCCTGCCCCAATCCCACCCCCCAAAGGCCGCCCGAACCGATGGCAATCTTCGAAGCATTGGTGTGGGAGGCGGCACCGGACAGCCAGTCTTCAATACGGCGGATAATATGATCATAACGGGCCATTCCGTACCAGGCGCCTACAGGAACAGCCGGGGCGGCCAGAAGCAAAAGTTGCCAAACCCTGGTTCCTCCCGCCAACAGCAATCCGCCAAGACCGGCGGCAAGCAAGAAAGCTGTACCGAAATCCGGTTCAACCGCAATCAAAGCCACAGCCAGACCGGATACAGCGCATAGGGGGAGAACATGGCGGAAGAAGAGGGGCCGGCCGTCCCGAATACCGGCGAGAATGCCGGCGAAGGCGACGATCATGCCGATCTTGGCCAATTCCGAAGCCTGGATGTTGAAATGGGAGAAGCGAAACCAACGGTTAGCGCCGTTCACGCGCGTTCCCAACGGCGTCATGACCAGAACCAGCAGCACACAGCAAGCGGTTATGATTGGATAACGAAGCCGCAGCCAGCATCGGTGGGGAATCGTAGCCATGGCGATCATGGCGACGACGGCGACGCCGAGCCAAATGAGTTGGGTCCAGGCATACACGGCATCCAGGCCGCCGTTCCGAGTAGCGCGCGTGGAACTGGCCGAATAGATCATGATAATTCCGAAGCTGGTCAGCGCGGCAACGATCATAATGACAAGCGATCGCCTTCGCCGAAGATTCTCGGCGCCTTCCCCGACCATTCCCGACATCTCCATTTCTCCCTTTCCGCCGTTCGCGGCGCCTCAATGCATTTTCAAGAGGCACATAGAGAGTATCGCCAGCATCAAACCAACGATCCACAGGCGTACCACCACATGGTTTTCCTTCCAACCGCTGTATTCGAGATGATGGTGGAAGGGCGCTATCCTGAACAACCGTCGCCCCAGGAGACGGAAGCCGGCCACCTGGAGAATGACCGACAATGCCTCGAAAACAAAAATGCCTCCCGCTACAATCAGGGTGAGTTCCTGTTTGGTAACAATGGCGAGATATGCCAGGAGCGAACCGATGGCAAGGCTGCCGGTATCGCCCATGAAAATTCGCGCCGGATTGGCGTTGTACCAAAGAAATCCGAACAATCCCCCGAAAAGGGCGGCACCGAAAACAAACATTTCTCCCGCGCCCGGCACCAACGGTATTCGGAAAAAAGCGCAAAGCATGGCGTTGCCGGCGATGTAGGCGAGAACGGAATAGGCCGCCGCGACCATGGCGGTGCAACCGCTCGCAAGGCCGTCGAGTCCATCCGTCAGGTTCACGGCATTGGAACAGGCGATCAGGATGAGAGCGGCGAAGAGCCAGTAGGCATTCCCCAAATCCGGCCCCACTTCGTTCCATTTGGTAAAGGGTACGACAATTCGCGTGGGCTGGACCAGATTCCGCTCGCTTGTGGCGACGATGAAGTCGGCTTCATGATCCCCAAAAGGCGGAGCGCTCATGCCGAACCAGCCGGACGAGGATCCCCAGGCCAGAAGACCGGCGGTTAGGATCGCGAAAAACGTTTCGCCCGTGAACTTGTGCCGCTTGAGCAAGCCCTGCCTTCCCCAACCACGCAACTTCCAGTAGTCGTCGAGAAAACCGAGAAACGCAAAGGAAAGGAGGACGAATTGACCGACCCAGACCAGGTACCGCGCCGGATCGCACCAAAGAAATGCGGATAGGAAGATCGCCGCGACCAGAAAGAGGCCGCCCATGGTCGGCGTCCCTTTCTTGGGCCGGTGGAGTTCCTGAAGCCTTTCCGCATCGGGCTTGTCCACATCCTCGGTAGCCTGGCAGGCGGCCATACGGCGTATAAAGACGGGACCAAGGAAGACGGCGGCGAGGAAAGCTGTGATCGCAGCCGCCGAAGCGCGGACGGTAAGACTGTCGAAAACTCGCAGCGGGCCGAACCATTCACCCGCGAGATACAAATAACGCAGCA
Source organism: Planctomycetota bacterium (assembly GCA_031278535.1). Taxonomy (GTDB): domain Bacteria; phylum Planctomycetota; class SZUA-567; order SZUA-567; family SZUA-567; genus JAJBSZ01. Next base: position 9,987 of record JAITKH010000359.1, read on the forward strand.
ACATTTTCCCCAGAAAATATGGAAAGAATTACGGGAACCAGTCAAGGAGTTGAGCAACCACCCGCTCCATCAGCATTCCCCGCGATCCCTTGACCAGCACCTGATCGCCGGGTTTCAGGAATCGGTTCACACCCAGCCACAAGGCTTCGATGGAAGGATAATGGCGTACCACGATGCGGACATTCACCTGAGCGGCTTCAGCCGCGGCGGCTGTCTCCGTCCCCACCGTGAACAGGGCGTCTATGTCCATGCTTCCGGCGGCCAAGCCAATCTCCCGATGCAAACGCCGCCTCTCCTTTCCCAACTCCAGCATGTCGCCTAAAATCGCGATTTTACGCCCATCCGGCATTTCCGCCAGCACTTCCAGGGCCGCTTTCACTGAATTGGGATTGGCATTATACGAATCGTTGATAACCACAAGGCCTGCCGGCGTGGTCTGCATTTGCAATCGCCCCCCCACCGGTTTCGCCGTTCGGAGGGTTTCGGCCGATTCGGCGAAGGACATCCCGAGATGCCGGGCCGCAAGCATGGCGGCAAGGCAATTGCCGACATTATGCCGCCCGAGCAGGGGCAAAGACACCTTGACTCCGGCCAGAGTAAAGGTACAGCCGGCAACGGAACTTGATATGTCCTCCGCAACTGCGTCCGCCGGTTCTCCGCCGAAGGAAAAAGTCGCCTTTTTTCCCGGGGCGGCCTGCCGCAAAATGGCGGAATTCTCGTCGTCGGCCGGAAAGACGGCGAGACCATCCTGCGGCAGCCAGCGGAAAATCTCGGCTTTCTCGCGAGCCACTCCCTCCCTTGTTCCCAAGCCGTCCAGATGCGTATCGCCGATTGAAGTGATGATTGCGATGGTCGGAACACAGATTTCCCTAAGGCTCGCGATTTCGCCAGGCGCATTGGTGCCAAACTCCATTATCGCCGCCCCTGGATCGTCCGGCTCTCCGCACATCGACAACGGCAAGCCGATAATATTGTTCCAATTGCGTTTCGATATCCTTAGCTTCCGGCGCTTCCCAAGGATCAGGGCGAGAAGTTCGCGGGTGGTGGTTTTGCCGTTGGAGCCGGTTACCGCCACCCAGGGGAAAAGCGGTGGCCGCCAGCGGTAGCCTCGGGCCATGCCGCCCAGCGCCTTGAGCGAATCGCCAACCACCATTTGCGGCAGGCCACCGGAATCGGCCTGAAGCCTCTCCACCGCCGCCGCCGCCGCCCCGGCCACCGCTGCGCTTTTAACATAGCGGTGTCCGTCCTGGTTGCGGCCATTGATGGCGACGAACAGTTCACCGGCTTTGATGGTGCGCGAATCGGTCGAAATCCCCTTGATGCGGGTTCCGCCCGCGCCAAAAGGTTCGATCTTCCCGCCGCACCACTGGGCCAATTCGGCCAAAGTCAAATCCATAGAAGTCCTTGTTGGTTTTCCAATGGCGTCCCGGGGCGACCGGTTTCGTCATCTCAGGAACGGAAAGCCGTCCGAACCAGTTCCCGATCGTCCATATGCCGTTTTTCCATTCCTATAATCTGATAGTCCTCGTGTCCCTTGCCAGCCACGAGAATGGCGTCGCCAGGCTCGGCACGTCCGGCGGCAAGCATTATTGCCCGTTCCCGATCCGTCTCCACAACTACCTGATCCAAACGGGAAAAGCCGGCCATAATCTCTCTGATTATGGCTTCGGGGTTTTCCATACGGGGATTATCCGACGTTACGACCACCTGGTCGGAAAACTCCGCCGCCGCCTTGGCCATTAACGGCCGCTTGCCCCTATCACGCCCGCCGCCGCAGCCGAAAACCGTAATCAATCGCCCTTCGACCAGCGGCCGGAGAACGGAAAGAACCGAACGAAGGGCATCGTCCGTATGGGCATAATCGACAAAAGCCAACGCGCCAGATTCAGCCTGTATGCGTTCCAGCCGGCCGGGTACGCCGGGAAAACCGGCCAATCCTGCCGCGAGAACCTCATCCGGAACCCCAAGCGCATGAGCCGCAAGAACGGCTCCAAGACAATTTTCGGCATTGTGCCGACCAATCAGCGGGGTGCGGAAACGCCTGGACAAGCCGGGGCCCGCCACGTCGAAAGTTTGCCCGTTCAGACCGCTTTCCAACGGCCTGGCGAGGAAAATATCGCCGGAAAAACCGTTCTCCGCGTCCTTCGCATCCATCCCGCCGGAGACAAGGAGATAGCCAAGGCGCCTCGCCCGGCAATCTTCGGCCAAACGCCGGGATGCCTGATCCCGCAAATTGAAAACAGCCGACGCCTTGTTGTCAAGACGAGAAAAGATGAGACGCTTGGCTTTAAGATACCTTTCCATGTCGCCATGATAATCAAGATGGTCGCGAGTCAGGTTGGTGAAAACTGCGGCGGCGAAACGATGCGGCCAGACCCTGTATTGCGAAAGGGCATGGCTTGAGGCCTCGATCGCCGCGGCCTGGCAGCCGGCATCGCGCATTTCCGCCAGGCTGGCCGCGAAACGGACCGCGTCGGGAGTGGTGAGCGGAGCGGGCTCCCGCCGTCCGCCCAGATCGTATTCGATAGTGCCAAGCATGCCGCATCGTCGCCCTGCCAGGTTGAAAAGATGCCGCAGGAGGTAGGCGGAGGTGGTTTTGCCGTTGGTGCCGGTGACTCCGACGAGATCAAGCTCTCCAGAAGGGCGCCGGTAAAAAATATCCGCCGCTTCGCCCAATGCCTTCCTGGCGTCCGGAACGATCAGGCACGGAATGTCATGAATGTCTTCAAGCGGTCGTGAAAGCATAAGCGCCACGGCTCCCCGGACGACGGCTTCAACCGCGTAGGCGGCCCCGTCGTTCCTGGAGCCGGGAACAGCCGCGAAAAGACAACCGGGACAAGCCTCGCGGCTGTCCTGGATAATGGCGGACAGTTCGGGATCGCCGATCCCCTCGACGCGGACTCCCGGAATTCCTCTTGAAAGCTCGCTAAGCCGCATATATGCCTTTCCTGGGCGGTCCACTTCAACCGATGGCATCCTCGTCCTCGATCCACTCATCCCATAGGCGGGGATCGACTTCCTCCGACTGCGCGTTCTCATCATCCGACGCTCCCACCGTATAGATGGCCGAGGGCGGTTTGGGATTTGAATCGACTCCCTGGACAAGCTCCATCCCGATTGCGGCGCCATTTCTGGTTGGTTCCCCAAGATAGGCAAGCGCCCGACGGGCAATGGCGGCGCCCACGGGCGACGACGCTTCTCCGCCATACTTGGTGGTATCGCGTATGGAGACGCAAATGACCAGCCTTGGCCTGTTCCATGGCGCCAGGGCGACGAAATTGGCGGTGTGCCTGATTTTGGAATAGGCCCGGGCTCCGGCCGCGCGTTCTCTGGCATTTGCCATCATCTCGGCGGTGCCGGTCTTGCCCCCCAATTCGTATTCGTCCAGATTCGCCCTCTTGCCGGTGCCTTCCGTAATGACCTTGCGAAGGGCTCCCCGCATCAAGGCCGCCGTCTTCGGCGAAATGACCCGCCGGCGCACCTCCGGATCGAAGCGCATGGAAGTCCGACCGGAGGGATCGCGAATGGCGGCAATGATTCGAGACCGCAGCAGCAAGCCGCCATTGGCGATAACCGAATAGGCCGCCGCCATTTGCAGGGTCGTGACATTGATCTCATATCCCATCGGCACCGATCCCATGGTATAGGACGACCAGTTCGCGGCCGAGGTGACGCGGCCATTCTCTTCGTTCGGCAAAAAGCTCCCGGTACTCTCGCCGAAGCCGTATTTGACGACGTATTGGCGCATTCTTTCCGGCCCCAAGCGCTGTGCCACCCGCACCATGGCGGGGTTCGAGCTTTTGGTCAGCGCCATGAGCAAGCTCATGCGCCCAAAAGGCCTGATGTCCTTTATTGTCCGGCGATTCGCCATTTGGTAGGTGGAACAGTCGATCTCCTCGTCGAAATCCGCCAGCCCTTCCTCAATGGAGGCTGAAAGCATGATAGGCTTGAAGGTGCTTCCCGGTTCCTGGACCGACGCCACGGCGTCGTTCCAATGAGTGCGTGGCTGAAATTCGCCCGGGCGATTGGGATCGAAAGTGGGATAATTGGCTATGGCAATAATGCCGCCGGTAAAGGGATCCATGACCACGGCATGCGCTGCGACCTCCGGCGATTCATTTCTGAGTCTTTCCACTCCAAGACGCAGTTCCTCCTCCACCATCGCCTGAACGGCGCTGTCAAGCGTCAACTCCACCGTCATGCCGTCGGTTGTGCGATTGTCGGAGACAAGCGCCGACAAGGAACGGGCGCGGGCATCCCTGGCCACCATTCGATCAAGAGGGATGCCTTCCAAAATCGCCTGGAAAACTTTTTCCACTCCCACAATACCATGCCCGTCAATGTCTCCGAAACCGAGGACATGGGCGGCAAGGGATCCATTCGGATATATCCGGCGATATTCGGGAGGGAAAAAAACTCCGGCAAAGCGGCCTTCGGCCTCAACCGCGACTTTGCGCCAGCCATCGGCGGCGTTGACGGCCAGACTTTGTCCCGCTTTATTCCATGCCACTTTGAACTCGCCGGCTTTGCGCAGCCATAAGCGGCGGTTGCGCCAGGCATTTGAGGCTTCCAGACGAGCGGCAGCCATGGCCGAAGACAGATTGGACCACTCTTCGTTGGAAAGGCGGCGCCGAACCCAGACAAAGCGAATCGGTTCTGCCAACGACCCTTCATTTCCTTTTGAATTGGGAATGATCCGGCGCTTGGCAAGACCATCGGCTAGACGTTTGTGTTCTGCCGGTTTCAGATTCAGGATGGCCGTCAACCGCGCCAGAAGTTTTTCCGGGTTGGCCCCCTCAGCCTCAAAAAAAACCTTCGGGTCGAGGGCGCAGGCCTTGGCTTCCACAGAGACCGCCAGCATCCTGCCCTTGGCATCGATTATGGAGCCGCGCCTATCTCGTTCGCGTGTGACGCCGAAAAGTTGGCGTACCGCTTTCGAAGCGTATTTCCCATGTTCCAGGACCTGAAGCTGGAAGAGGCGGACCGCCGCGGCGAAAAAGGCGACGGTGAGCAGAACGGGGAACAGCAAGGTTCCGCGCACCCGAGGCCCTCCGACAACCACCATCTCATCCGGAACTCCGCCACCCACCATCACACCTTTTCCCTTATCGCCCGTGAGCCGCCGCCATTCGCAAGATATCGTCGCCATCGGCGAAAGTCTCGCCCGGAACCGTTCCAGGACGTCGCCCCACCCTGTCATCCGGGATCCGGC
>JAITKH010000431.1 GCA_031278535.1 Planctomycetota bacterium
TTCTCCCGACGGTGCGCCTAGTCGCGAGGAACTCTCCCAGGAAGATTTGCGCCGGTACAGCCGGCATCTCATCCTGCCGGAGGTTGGGCCGGAGGGGCAGAAAAAGCTGAAGAACGGGAGGGTTCTGGTGGTGGGAACCGGCGGCCTGGGATCGCCGGTTGCGTTGTACCTGGCGGCGGCCGGGGTGGGAAAAATCGGGCTGATCGATTTCGACGTGGTGGAGGAATCGAACCTGCAGCGCCAGGTGCTTCATGGCGTCCGCGACGTGGGCCGCCCCAAGACCGCCTCGGGAAAGGATCGGCTGAAAGCATTGAATCCCCTGACGGCAATCGAAACCTTCGATTTGCTTCTCGACAGTTCGAACGCCCTGGAGATCATCGCCGGCTACGACGTGGTGGTGGACGGCACAGACAATTTTCCGACCCGCTACCTGGTCAACGACGCCTGCGTCCTGTTGAAAAAACCGTACGTTTACGGCTCGATTTACCGTTTCGAGGGCCAGGCCAGCGTCTTCGGCCTGCCGGACGGCCCTTGTTACCGATGTTTTTTCGCCGAGCCGCCGCCGCCCGGTCTCGTCCCCTCTTGCGGCGAAGGCGGCGTCCTGGGCGTCCTCCCCGGTATTGTCGGCTGCATCCAGGCTGCGGAAACAATCAAACTGCTGTTGGGCGGCGGCGACTCCCTCTCCGGCCGACTGCTTCTCCTGGACGCCTGGAAAATGCGGTTCCGTGAATTGCGGCTGCGCCGGAACCCGAACTGTCCGGCCTGCGGCGACGAACCGGCTATCCGGGAATTGATCGATTACCGGGCTTTCTGCGGCATGAAGGGCGAGGCCGAACCAATTCCGGTGGAACAATTGACGACAACCGGCCTCAAGGAGTTGTTCGCCCGCGAGCCCAACCTGCAAATCGTGGACATCCGGGAACCTCACGAATTGGCCTTGGGCAAGCTTCCGAACACTAAGGCGATCCCCTATGGGCAATTGGAACGCCGCATGGAGGAACTCGACCCTGCCATCGCCACAGTGGTGGTGTGCAAGATTGGAGTGCGAAGCGAAATGGCGGTGAGACTTCTCAAGAAAGCCGGCTACCAGGGTCGGATAATGAACCTTCAGAATGGAATTAACGCCTGGGCGCGGGAGATCGATCCCTCGTTCGTGGCATATTGATCTTTGCCCCCCTCCGAAAGGGGGCGTCGAATTGCCTGATTGTCAAATAATTAAATTTTATGAATGGAGAAGTTATGGCAGATGTGAAAAACGCCTTGGGACGTCAGGCCGCCTTTCAGTTGGCCAATGTCACGAAAACCGCGCCGCAGTTCGAAGCGATAACGCCGCGCTGGTTGACGCGCTTTCTCGAGTGGAAGGGTCTGGAAACGGGCGTCTTCCGACTGAATCGGGTGAAGGAGGGGGAAACGCCGCTGGATGTCCTCTGCTCCAAGCCGGATTCCCGGCCGGACATCCCCTCCCTTTTCGTTGATTACCAGGAAAAGCCGCGCGAGTATTTCCTCAGTTCGATTTCGGTGGTCATCAACGTGGACACTCGCGTTTCCGACCTGTACAGCAGCCCCTACGACCAAATCGGCGAGCAGGTGCGCCTCGCCGTCGAGAGCCTGAAGGAGCGGCAGGAAAGCCAGCTTCTCAACAATGACGACTACGGCCTGCTCAAAAACGCCGTCCAGCGGCAGCGCATCCAGTCCCGCAGCGGTTTCCCCACCCCAGACGACTTCGACGAACTCATCTCGAAAGTGTGGAAGGAACCGTCCTTCTTTCTTGCCCACCCGCGCACCATCGCCGCTTTCGGCCGCGAATGCACCCGGCGGGGCGTGCCGCCGCCCACGGCCCAGCTGTTCGGGTCCCAGTTCCTTACCTGGCGCGGCATTCCCATCGTCCCCACCAACAAACTTTTCGTGGACGGGCGGAAAGAACCGCAGAGTCTTGCCGGCAAAACCAGCGTTCTCCTCGTCCGTTCCGGCGAGGGAAAGCAGGGTGTGATCGGCCTCCATCAGGCCAATCTCCCCGGCGAAAAATCGCGCGGACTGTCGGTTCGCTTCATGGGGATAGACGGCGCCGGCATCGCCTCGTATCTCCTCTCGGTCTACTGCTCCGCCGCCATCCTGGTGGATGACGCCATAGCCGTCCTGGAAGATGTGGACGTGGGAAACTATTATGACTATGCATAATCCCGCGGCCGGCGGCGACTGGAGCGGCCTGATTGCCGATCTGGCCGCTCCCTATGCCGCCGATCTGTTTCCCGCCAATCCGGCCCGCGCCCCCGGCGCCGAACCCCGGCTGGATGAGGCTTTTTCCCAATCAGTCCTGGACAGCCTCCCGACCGGCGCGGCGGTGTCCGCCTCTTCCGTTCCCGCTGTCCCGGAAATTCCACGGACGGCCGGTTCCTGGCGGAACGGATTCCGTCCAATGGTTCTGCCGAAGGAGGGAAAGTCATCCGGAAACTGGGACGCTGGGGCAATTCGCCAGGATTTCCCCATCCTTTTCGAGAAGGTGGAAGAGAAAAGGCTGGTTTGGCTCGACAATGGGGCAACCACCCAAAAGCCGCGCCAGGTGATCGATCGCCTGGTACGATATTACGAACGGGAAAATTCGAATATCCACCGAAGCGCCCATACCCTGGCGGCCCGGGCTTCCGACGCCTTTGAAAAAGCGAGGGCGACGGCCGCCGCCTTTCTCGGCGCCCCTTCCTCCGAGAACATCGTCTTTGTCCGGGGGACAACCGAGGGCATCAACCTTGCCGCCTCGGCCTGCCGTTCCCGACTGGCGCCGGGCGACGAGATCGTCGTTTCGCATTTGGAACATCACGCCAATATCGTGCCCTGGCAAATCGTCTGTCAGGAGACGGGAGCAATCCTCAAAGTCATTCCGGTGGATGATCGGGGCGTCCTGCGCCTGGACGAATACGGCCGGCTGCTTGGCCCAAGAACGAAGATAGTGGCGGCGACGCAGGTCTCGAATGTGCTTGGAACCATAGTTCCGGTACGGGAAATAATCGAGGCGGCGCACCGCGTCGGCGCCATCGCCCTGATCGACGGAGCGCAGTCGGCGGCCCATATGCCCGTGAATGTGACAGAACTGGACTGCGACTTCTTCGTCTTCTCCGGACACAAGGCATATGGGCCAACCGGCATCGGCGTTCTATATGGGAAGCGGGAAATTCTTGACGCCATGCCTCCCTACCAATCAGGCGGCAACATGATCGCGGACGTGACCTTCGAACAGACGTTGTACCATCCGCCTCCTGCCCGCTTTGAGGCAGGGACCGCCAATATCGCCGGCGCCATCGGCCTGGGAACCGCCCTCGAATACCTTGCCGACCTTGGCATGAGCGCCGTCTCGCTTCGCGAAACGGAGATCGCAACCCACGCCACCGAAGCGCTTTGCGGCGTGAACGGGCTCCGACTTCTTGGCCAGGCGCCGGAAAAGGCGGGCGTTTTCTCTTTTATCATCAACGGGATTGCCAACGAGGCGATTTCGAACCGCTTGAAAGCGGAAGGAATAGCGGTCCGGGTCGGACACCACTGCGCCCAGCCAATTCTCAGGCGCTTCGGCCTGGAAAAATGCGTTCGAGCCAGTTTGGGCGTCTATAATACGAAAGAGGAGATCGATTTCCTGGCATCGATCCTGAAAACACTGAAGTAACCACCGATCCGTTCAGAACCGGCGGAGTTCCCTGGCAGGCAGCCGATGCGTTTGACGCCGGCCGTTCCTTCCGGTCTACCAGCGAATCCTGACCATGGGCTTAATCAGATCGGCGGGTTTTTCATCCATCAACCTGGTGGCGTCCTCGATTTTCTCAAACCCTTCGAAAACATGGGTAATCAACCGCGAAGGATCGCACCGGCCGTATTTGATGATATCCAGCAACTTCTCGATGCGAGATCTCCCTCCGGGGCAAAATCCGCCCCGGAGGGTCTTGTCCGCCATCCCCAACCCCCAAGCCGGCGCCGGCATGCCCAAAGTGTCGGAAGCATCGAAATAATTGACGTTGGAAACAGTGCCCATAGCTTTGCACATACGGACCGCCTTGCCAAAAGTTTCCGCCCCTCCTCCGGCGACAATCACCGAATCGGCTCCCCGTCCGCCAGTAAGATCAAGAACTTGATCAACCAGATCGCCATTCCTGTAACTGACGACATCGGTGGCGCCGTATTCCCGGGCGGCCTTGACGCAATTCGGGCGGGTGCCGATAACGATGATCCGCCCGGCCCCTCGAAGTTGCGTTCCGGCCACCGCCATGAGGCCGACCGGGCCGATGCCGATAACCACCACGGTATCGCCATAACCGATGTCGGCGTTTTCCGCACCGTAAAAGCCGGTGCTCATCATGTCCACTGTCATGAGCGCGGCTTCCGGCGGAACTCCCTCGGGAATGCGGGCCAAGTTGGCATCGGCCTGATTCACATGGAAAAATTCCGCCATGACCCCGTCCTTCTGAGAGAGAAATTTAAAACTTCCCAGAGGCGAACGATCATGGGCGTTGAAACGACCCTGGACGCCGGGCGCCAGCCAATCGGGGGTGGTACAGGGAACCGCCACCGTCTCCCCCATCTTGAATTCCCTGACCAGAGAGCCGATTTCCACAATTTCGCCGATGGCTTCGTGGCCCATGATACGGTCCTTCTCCTTAGGACCGGCCCCCCCGTGCATGGAATGCAGGTCGGAAGTGCAGGGAGAAATGAGCACCGGCCGCAAAATGGCGTCCAGAGGCCCGGCGACAGGTTTTTCCTTTTCCACCCAGCCCGGGACGTTAATCGCCTTAATTCCGTATCCGCGCATAATTCGCCCCTCCCTCGTGAATGAAATCCGATCATCAAAAAAACGCTGCAACATCGTCAAATCAGCTTCTCCGTCCGCATCGCGACTCTCCGAGCCGCCAAGGGCCGATCCGTGAATCCTTCATCGCGTTCTTCCATGCTTCATGCGGACAGTTTCCGGATTTTCCTCCCGCAGACAATTCAAAGCGCCTTCATGATACCGGTTGTCAAGATGTTTTCGCAAGCCTTTTTCCTGATCAATCGCCACGCCTTCTTCATGGGGGCGGGAACAGGTTGTCTCCTTGAATGTCCGCGCAGTGGACTGAACCCCATTGGCATGATTCCATGGCCGTAAGCGTTCACTGTTCATTTTAGCGATTGAGTTGCTATTCGGTGGGAGTTGCTGTATGATGGCGGAGCACAGTACACGAATAAAATTTGTTAAATTTCATGTAATATATTGTGGACTTTTGGAAATTTTGTGGTTGTAATTTCCGGCAAAGGTTGAAAAGCGGCATGGCGATTCTTTTCCCTGGTGTTGATGAAATACCTTGTAAAAGTACTTGTTGCCGACGGGGCATTTGAAGCCGAAGGCATGGGCTGACTTGGCATCCC
>JAITKH010000078.1 GCA_031278535.1 Planctomycetota bacterium
CCATTTCGCAGTTGCTGACCTTGCAGACCCTGCAGATAGGCTACCTCGCGCGCCACGGCGACGAAGTGGCGGCGAAGATGAAAAACCTGTATCAGCTCAACGACATCAGCCGGTATGCCCTTGATTTGGAACGCGTCACGAACAAAAGAGTTCGGTTTTAAGCGCGTCATGGCGGATTTGAGGTGATGATGGTTTCGTAAACGTTCATTGGCAAGTGGCGTTTGAGGATTTTGCCGTTGGAGTCATCCGATTTGAGCTGATGAGACGTCCTCGCCGATGTCCGCCAACAACTCTGGCACAAAAGAATTATGGGTTCTTCGGAAGAATCTGTGGGTGATTGATGACGAATCCTTCCCCCGGCCTCCGGCTCCGGGGCTCCGAGGGAACGCCCTCTCCACCCCGTCGCCATTGTCGCCGGCCCAGCCCCGGCTGCGGCCGACGCCGATGATGACGGGGCTCCGGGGGCTCTGGCCCGAATCCTGCGTCTTTTGGCGCGAAAGAGTTTGGCGGCAAAATGGGGTTGGATTGCCTTTGTAACAACCTTGCGCAAAGGCAGAACTGCCCTGAAAATACTCTGGTGAAATCATACCGTCTTCCCGTTGAATGGAGTATCGACAACAATGGTCTGCCAAGATTAAATTGGACCAGCGAATTCTTCCAAGGAAGCCTTTTACGGAACACTACGGCCTCTGCTGACTCCCGGCAATCCTTCCCGATGCGTCGCCGCGTCGGCAGTTGATTCTCGACAGATTGTCGGGCCTCCCGGGATACGACAAATGCCTGTCCCTCGGCGCGGGGCGGATTTGCCCTGACGGCCTCCAGTGAAATATCGGGCGCAAGTGTCGGAGGCTACCTTTCCCGATCGTTCGGCCTTTGTATTCGCTTCCTGTTTGTCCCGTCCGGGTTTTGCGGCCGGCTTCCTTCAGGCCCCGCTTCACGGCGACGCCCTTTCCCTGGGCTAACAATTCCGTTTCACCCCGTCTCGTAGAGGACTTTCACCTCATAAGACATGTGACATGCCGGCGTATCCCCCTCCGCAAAGTCTCAAGCAAAGGGTGTGGTTTTGCGGAACACCAGGCGCAAACGCCCGGCCCGCGAGGAGGACGGCATACGCGCCGGGCGGCGGAAGACAATGGCCGTTCGCATGATTTTTTGTGGAAGGGGCGGTCGTGGAAGACTTGGAAGCGTTTGCGTTCGGGAAACGTTCGGGCGAGCGCCCCGACATGTTCATGCCGCTGAAAACCAGTTTTTGTGCGCAAGGCCCGTCCTCTTCCCCGTTCCCGGCGTTTTTTTGTGGCTTGCGGCGTTTCCAGTCATATAATCCGCTATCCACCTCCCGGAGGGAGAGACGGGCGGCGGGGAGGAATGCCGATGTCGCAAAAGCGCCCGCGCCTGCAGCAGCGCAAAGCCAATCCTTTCGACGCCTGGACGCCGGCCAGCGCGGCGGAGCTGTATGGCCTCAACCGCTGGGGACAGGACATATTCGCCGTCAACGAAGCCGGCCATGTGGCGCTGGCCTCGTCCGACGGCCGGCCGGGCATCGACATCAAGAACCTGGTCATGGAAATCCAGCGCCGCGGCTTTGAACTGCCGGCCCTCATCCGTTTCACCGATATCCTGGCCCGCCGCTTCCGGGTCATCCACGAGGCGTTTAACCGGGCCATGCGGGAATACGACTATCGGGGCGGATTCCGGCCGGTCTATCCCATCAAGGTAAATCAGCATCGTCATGTGGTGGAGGACATCGTCGCCCTCGGCGGGCCGTTTCACCACGGCCTCGAGGCCGGATCGAAGCCCGAACTCCTCATCGCCGTGTCCCATCTGAGCGATCCGGAGGCTCTTATCGTCTGCAACGGCTTCAAGGACGCCGAATATGTGGATACCGCCCTCCTGGCCCGCCGGCTGGGCCAGAAGGTTTTCCTGGTGATCGAGAAGCCGTTCGAAGTCGATCTCATCCTTGATCGGGCCAAGACGCTCGGAATCGAGCCGCTCTTGGGCGTCAGGATAAAACTGACCGCCCGGGGACGGGGCGCTTGGGAATCCTCATCCGGAGACAGATCCAAATTCGGCCTGGACTGCCAGGAAATAATCCAGGCTGTGCAGATACTGAAGCGCCGCAAAACCTTGTCCCGCCTCCAGCTCCTCCACTGCCACATCGGCAGCCAAGTCACCGACATCCAGCGCTTCAAGACCGCCCTGCAGGAAGCCTGCCGCTTCTACAGGGAAATCCGGGCCATCGGCGCCCCCGTGACCGCCATCGACATCGGCGGCGGCCTGGCTGTCGATTACGACGGCTCCAAGACCAATTTCGCCAGTTCCGCCAATTACACGCCGGCCGAATACGCCGCCGACGTCGTGGACGCCGTCGTTCGCGTCTGCCGAGAGGCGGATTTGCCCCATCCGGACATCATCATCGAGGCCGGCCGCGCCCTGGTGGCGCATCACGCCCTCCTGGTGGTTGAAGCCCTTTCCTGCTCCGGCCTGGACGAGCAGGAGTCCCCCCCGCCTCCCCGCCCCAAGGCGGCGGAGGTGGTCGCCCGGATGCAGGAAATCGTGGACGGCATCGGGCCGAAGAATTTCCAGGAGGCGTTTCACGACGCCATTCAGGTTCGCCAGGAGGCGCTTACCTCGTTCAGCCTCGGCCACCTTGGCATGGCTGATCGGGCGGCGGTGGAAAGCCGCTTCCGCCGTGCCTGCCTGCTCATCAACCGGCATGCCCGCGCCCTCGACTATGTGCCGGACGACCTGGCCGGGCTGGAACGAATGACCGCCGCCACGTATTTTTGCAACTTTTCCGTTTTCCAGTCGATTCCCGACCATTGGGCGCTGCGGCAGCTTTTCCCGGTCATGCCCCTGCACCGGCTGCGGGAAAAGCCCGCCGTCCAGGCAATCCTGGCCGACATCACTTGCGATTCGGACGGAGTGGTGGATCAATTTGTGGATCTTCGCGACGTCAGGCACACGCTTCCCCTCCACCCCCCGCGGAAAGGTGCGCCCTACTACCTTGGCGTGTTCCTGGTCGGCGCCTACCAGGAAATATTGGGCGATCTCCACAATCTGTTCGGAGACACCACGGTGGCGCACGTCTCGTCCTCCTCGGCCGGATACGCTATCGACAAGATTGCCCGGGGCGACACCATCATGGATGTCCTGGGCTATGTCCAGTTCAGCCGCGACGGCATGTTCAACCGTCTGCGGGAGCGGGTGGAGGCGTCCCTCGGCCGGGGGGAACTGACTTTCGAGGAATCGGCCGCGCTAACCCGCCGTTTCGAGCTGATGCTCGACGCCGACACCTATCTCAATTCCGGCCGGGAGCCGGTGAAGTTCGAGTTGTAGACTGTTCGGGCCGCAATGCCCGCAAGGAGGCCGACATGTCCGGAGCCGCCATCCGCGCCTTCGCGCGACGCCATTTTCGCCATTTCAACGCTGCGGCCCTGGTGGACGCGGCGGAGGCCTACTCGGCACATCTTGATCGGGGCGGGATCATGCTCCTTGCCATGGCCGGAGCCATGAGCACGGCGGAGTTGGGGATTTCCCTCGCCGAAATGATCCGCCGGGACAAGATCCAGGCGATTTCCTGTACCGGCGCCAACCTGGAAGAGGACATTTTCAATCTGGTCGCCCATGATCGGTATCTCCGGGTTCCCCAGTACCGCGATCTGACGCCTGACGATGAAAAAAAGCTTCTGGAACGCCATTTCAACCGGGTCACCGATACCTGCATCCCGGAGGAGGAGGCCATCCGCCGCATTGAAGGCGATGTCCTCGATCTCTGGCGCGAGGCCGACGCCGGGGGCGAGCGGCTGTTCCCGCATGAATTCCTGTACCGCCTTCTGCTTTCCGGAAGGCTGGAAAAATATTACCAGATCGATTCGAAGGACTCCTGGATGCTCGCCGCCGCCCGGAAAAATCTTCCCCTCGTGGTTCCCGGGTGGGAGGATTCGACGCTCGGAAATATTTACGCCAGCCGTGTCATCCGCGGCGATATCGGGAACGTCCATACCGTCCGTTCCGGCATCGAATACATGGCCTGGCTTGCCGACTGGTATCGGCGGACGGCGGCCGGCGCCTCCATCGGCTTCTTCCAGATCGGCGGCGGCATAGCCGGCGATTTCACCATTTGCGTCGTCCCGATGCTCAGGCAGGACATGGGAGAGGACGTCCCGCTCTGGGGGTATTTCTGCCAGATCAGCGATTCCACGACCAGCTATGGAAGTTATTCGGGCGCGGTGCCGAACGAAAAGATAACGTGGGAAAAATTGGCGGCGGACACGCCGAAATTCATCATTGAATCGGATGCCGCCATTGTCGCTCCCCTCGTTTTCTCCTATGTCATGGGCACCTAGCGGTCTGTAAAGTCTCAATCGCAACAAATTCTGAAGTCCATTGGTTCCGGGATTGGCCTCTGATGCCGGAGGGGAATTCACTTCCCCGGAGGCGGAAACCGGATGAACCGGGGGCACTTTACGGAACAATAGGGGCGCTCCCGGGAAATGAAAGGACTGGCATGGCCGAAGAGCGGGAGACTGGTTGGGATCCGGGATCGTTTCTCGGGCTTGCCATGCCGTATTGCGATTGCCGGACCGCCGGAGCGGTGGTTATCCCGGCGCCCTACGAGGCAACGGTGAGCTACGGCGCCGGCGCCGGCAAGGGGCCGGCCGGCATCCTTGGAGCCAGTCGCCAGATTGAACTGTACGACCGGGAACTGGATTCCGAACCTGCCCTGCGCTACGGCATCCACACCGAACCGCCCTTGGCCTTCGCCCAGGGCGAGGCTGCCGGCGCCGTTCTCGGCCGCATAGCCGCGCGAGTCGCGGCGGCGGCCGAAAAGCGCCGCTTTTTCCTGGTCTTGGGCGGCGAACACGGCATCAGTCCAGGGGTCTTCGCCGGCCTTGTTCGGGCGCGGCCGAATGAGCGCTTCGATATTGTACACCTCGACGCCCATGCGGATCTCCGCGACAGCTATGAGGGGAATCCCCGCAGCCACGCCTGCGCCGCCCGGCGCCTTCTTGACAATCCCGCCTGCGGCTTTCTCTGGCAGTTCGGTATCCGCTCCCTGTGCGCCGGGGAGGCCGCCTTTATCCGGAAAAATCCCCAGCGCGTCCGGACCTGGTTCGCCGAGGAGACGATTCCGCATCCCGACGCCGACTGGCGCCGGGAATTGGCAAAAGGCTTGGCGGGGAAGAAGGTTTTTCTTACCTTCGACGTGGATGCCCTGGATCCCGCTGTCGTCCCCGGCACGGGTACGCCCGAGCCGGACGGTCTCGCCTGGAGAACGGCGCTCGAAATCTGCCGCGTCGTCGCCGATTCGGCGGCGGAGACGGCCGGCATGGACGCGGTCGAGGCCGCCCCTGTGCCGGGGCTTCATTATTCCGAATTCAATATCGCCAAACTGCTCTATCTCATGATGAGCCGCCTTATGCCGGGCGCAGCCGCGTCATCATGATCGAGGCGCGGCGAGCGGAAATTAATGATTGCTGGAGTTTTGCAAAATGCATGACAAATTTATATATTGATAGATAAATTGACATTTCATCGGAATTAGATGGATTCCTTGTGTTCCTTTTTATTGGGTGGCAGTCCCTCTATCCAAGCCTTCAATCATTGTCCGCAAGCTTTTTG
>JAITKH010000180.1 GCA_031278535.1 Planctomycetota bacterium
GACGGGTTATGTCCGCGCGCCAGGCGCGATTCAGGCGATCTGTCGACATGCCCTTCCGCGCAGTCCATTCTCTTAGATAAATTATGTGTCTCTATTTTCATTGGCGGTCCGTTGCGCAATCCGCTGTCTTGATTTTCCGGGACGCCATACCCCGCCGCCCCAAAAAATATTCGCCGTTTGCGGGGAAAAATGAATTGTTGACGGCATGGCCGGCAGGTATAATAGGGAAGCTCTTTCAATGGGGTGTTCAGGGCGAGGGAACGCGGGTGGTTGAGAAGACGGTCATCATCCCGGAGAACGTCTGTTCCACTAGCATCCTGGTGGAGACGGAAGACGGCGTCATCCGCGGCGTCGCCTTCGAAAACGGCTGCGACGGCAATGGCAAGGCCCTGGGCCGCCTGCTTCGGGGCATGGAGGTGGAGGAGGCAATCCGGCGCCTGCGCGGCGTCGCCTGCGAAGACAAGGGCACTTCCTGCGCCGATCAGTTGGCTCTTGGTTTGCAAAACCTGTTGCCGGACGGGAAGGAGGGCGGCTGAGGCATGAACGGAACCGGATCGGGAGGGCGGAGACGGAAAGCCTCGAATCGCTTCGCCCGCCACCGGATGGTACGCGACAGCAGTTTCCGGGGCCGCGCCTGGAATTTCTTCATGGCAGTCGCCGGCGGCCGCGATCACTTCCGGTCGCTCCCGGGGCCGGTGTCCCTCCCGGAGAAGCATCGCGTCAGGGCGCCGGGCGAGCCGTTTCACCAGCATGGCGGTGCGTGAGGGGCGCGGGGGCCATGTTCCGGTCTTCCCCTAATATGCCTTGGCGAAGGGAACCCGTCCCTTCGAGTCGCCGCCGCACACCACGCACTTCCCCCTTCCCGCCTCCTCCCGATCCAGGGGAATGCAGCGGATGGTTACGGACAGTTCTTCCGCCGCCCGATCCTCGCAGGCCTGGTTTCCGCACCAGTGGCCGAGAGCGAAGCCGCCGTGGATTTCCGGTTTTTCCGGATTGGCCGGGGTGAAGAAACGCCGGAAGTCCCCGTAGTCGTCGATTTCCCGGCAATGCGCGTCGAGGAAGGCCTTGGCCCGGGCGAAAAGGCCGTCCTGCATCTCCTTGAGCGTTGCGGGAAGGGAGGCGAGAAATTCCTCCCGGGCCTGGCTGTATTTTTCCCGGGGCGGCCGATCGCGGCGGGCGGCGAAAACGGCGTCCTTGGCGATGTCGCGGGGACCGATCTCGATGCGGATCGGAACTCCCTTCCGTACCCACTCCCATCCTTTCTCGCCCGCATTCATGTCGCGGGAATCGACGACGGCCAGGAGTTTTCCTTCGTTCCAGGGCGAGCCGAGGCGGCGAATGGACTCCGCCAGGGCATTGGCGTAGGCCAGGACCGTTTCGCGCTCGGCCGCGTCCCGGAAGATCGGGAGAATGGCGGCGTGGGCCGGGGCCAGGCGCGGCGGCATGACCACGCCGTCGTCGTCGCCGTGGGTCATGACGGCGGCGCCGACAAGGCGAGTGGAGACGCCCCAGGAAGTTGTCCAGGCGTATTCCTCCTTCCCTTCCCGCGACTGGTAGACAATCCCCGAAGCCCGGGCGAAATTCTGTCCCATGTAGTGGCTGGTGCCGGCCTGCAGCGCCTTCCGGTCCTGCATCATGGCCTCGATGCACATGGTCTCGACCGCGCCGGGGAAACGCTGCCCGGAGGTCTTGACGCCGGCGATGATCGGGACGGCCAGATACTCTTCGGCCAGCCGGGCGTATATGCCGAGGATTTTCCGGGTTTCCTCCCAGGCTTCCCCGGAAGTTTCATGGACGGTGTGGCCTTCCTGCCAAAGGAATTCGGATGTCCGGAGAAACAGCCTGGTACGGAGTTCCCAGCGTACGACATTCCCCCACTGGTTGAGAAGAATGGGAAGATCGCGATAGGATTGCACCCATTTGGCATAGGTGTCGCCGATGATGGTTTCGGAGGTGGGGCGCACAATCAGCGGTTCCTCCAGCTCGCCCGCCGGAACCAGGCCGCCGTCCGGTCCCGGTTCCAGACGGTGATGCGTGACGACGGCGCATTCCTTCGCGAAGCCTTCGACATGCTTGGCCTCCTTCTCGAGGAAGCTCTTGGGAATGAAGAGCGGAAAGTAGGCGTTCGAGTGGCCCGAAGCTTTGAGCATGGCGTCGAGGCTCCGCTGGATGTTTTCCCAAAAGGCGTATCCCCAGGGCTTGATGACCATGCACCCCCTGACCGCGCTTTGTTCGGCCATCCCGGCCATCTTGATTGCCTGCTGATACCATTCGGCGAAATCCTCCCCTCTGGCGGGGGAAATGGCGTTTGTCCGGTTCCTGGCCATGCCGCTTTCTCCTTGCCGCAAAAACGGGAATTGTGCCGTCCGCGCCCCGCTTGTCAAACGGTTTTTTCCGATGCGTCCCGGGCCGGGGCCGATTCGCCCGGCATTCCCGGGACCGACAGCCCCGGCGGCGATCCTTTTCCCGCGCGTGCCGGGGAAGGCGCGCCTTGTCCATAAAGAAGGCACCTGACCTTCCGGCCGTCGGCCTGGGCGAGAAGCTGGACCTCCGCCTCGCCGCACCGGGGCATGGCCGAGGGGCAGCGGGTGCGGAAACGGCAGCCTGAAGGGGGCCGATCGGCGCGCGGCACGTCGCCGGAGAGGATGATTCGTCCGCGCCCGGCTCCGGGATCGGGATTGGGAATGGCCGAGAGCAGGGCGCGGGTATAGGGATGGAGCGGATCGGAAAAGAGGGCGTCGGCGCCGCCTTCCTCCATGAGATGACCCAGGTACATCACCCCTACCCGGTGCGAGAGGTGTTTCACCACCGCCAGATCGTGGGCGATGAAGAGATAGGCCAGTCCCAGCCGTTCCTGGAGATCGCGCAGCAGATTGATAATCTGCGCCTGGACGGAGACATCCAGGGCCGACACCGCCTCGTCGGCGACGATGAATTCCGGCCGGGTGGAAAGCGCTCTTGCCAATCCCACCCGCTGGCGCTGGCCGCCCGAGAATTCGTGGGGCCAGCGATCCAGGCAGCCGGCGTCGAGGCCGGTCAGGGCAAGCAGGTCGGCCGCCCTGTCGCGCCGCCCGGCGCGGGAGAGATCCGGTTCGTGGATGACGAGTCCCTCTTCCACTGTCGCGCCTACCGTCATCCTCGGATTGAGGCTGGAAAACGGATCCTGGAAAACCGGTTGGGCCAGGCGGCGGAAACGCCGCAACGCCGTTCCCCGCATACTAGTTATATCCACGCCCCGCAAAAGTACCCGGCCGGCCGTGGGGAGTTCCAGGCGCAGGAAAAGGCGGCCGGTGGTACTCTTTCCGCAGCCTGACTCGCCGACCAGCGAATAGGTTTCGCCCCGGCGGACATGGAGGGTAAGATCGTCCACCGCCCGCACCCTGCCGGTTTCCCGGCCGAACAGGCCGGAGCGGATGGGGTAATGCCGGGAAAGGCCCTGGCATTCAATCAGCGGTTCGCCCGGCGTCACGCCCATGCCGCCTCCGCCGCCGTTTCGGCGAAGTGGCAGGCCGAATGCCGCCCGCCGCCCCGATCCGCGAGGGGAGGGGCGCTTTCCCGGCAAATTTCCCTCGCTGCGGGGCACCGCGGAGCAAACTTGCACCCGGGCGGATACTCCCTCAGGCCGGGTACGTTCCCGGGAATGGCCGCCAGGCGTTCCACCCGGCGATCCAGTCGCGGAATCCCGGCCAGGAGACCGGCGGTGTAAGGATGGAGCGGCCGTTCGAACAGGTCGGCGACGGCCGCCGTCTCCACTATCTGCCCGGCGTACATCACCGCCGCCCGCCGGGCCAGTTCCGCCACCAGCCCCAGGTTATGGGTTATGAAAAGCATGGACATGCCCCGCTCCTCCTGAAGGCGGTTGAGGAGCTCGACTATCTGCGCCTGGATGGTGACGTCGAGGGCGGTGGTCGGCTCGTCGCACAGCAATACCTCGGGATCGCCCAGAAGCGCCATGGCGATCATGGCCCGCTGCTTCATGCCTCCGGAGAGTTCGTGCGGATAGCGCCTGGCGATGCCGGCGGGATCGGGCAGGCCGACCGCAGCCAGGGCGGATTCAATTTTCCCGGCGGTTTCGTCCGGCGAAGCGTCGCCGTTATGGGCAAGGACGGCCTCGGCCAGCTGGTCGCCAATCCTGTAGACCGGATCGAAGCTGGTCATGGGTTCCTGGAATATCATGGAGATGGCGGCGCCGCGGACGGCGCGCATTTCCGGTTCGGAAACCCCGGTGAGTTCGCGTCCGGAAAGGCGGACGGTTCCGCCGGCCAGGCGGGCGGGCGGGACGGGGAGAAGCCGCATCAAGGCGAGACAGGTCACGCTCTTGCCGCAGCCCGACTCGCCCACCAGGGCCAGGGTCTCGCCGCCGTCCACCCGAAAGGACACCCGCTCGACAGCCAGTGCCTCGGCGCCGTCGGCAAGCCGGAAAGCGACGGACAGGTTCTCCACTTCAAGGCGGGGAGGGGGGACGCGCGGACCGGAAACTCCGGGACCGGCCGATAACGCCCTTGTGTCGGAAACGGTTTTCCATACCATAGGATAGCGTTCTCCGCCGGCGGGGCGGTCCCGCCGGGTTTGACTGGCCGATTATCGCGGAATCGACCCAGGCGCACAAGAGGCAACCGTGAGCGAACCGCCGCTTTCCCCGGAAATCGTCGACCTGGCGCGACTTATCAGGCGTCTCGAGGAAAAGCCCTATGTGGCCAGGGACGACCGGTACGCCATCCGCCAGGCGAAACTCCGCATTGCCCATTTGGCCTGCCGTTCCGAAAACCTGCCCATGAACCGGGAAACCCTCGCTTTCATTCTCGGGCCCGATTCGGAAGAGATTCTCGGGGCCTACGATGCATACCTCGAGCGAACCCAGGCCGTTTCCAGCGAATCGGGCCGGCAGGACAGGCGCCGCCGGGACGGGCATGCGGACGGTTCGTTCTGGAAGGGCGTCTGAGAGTGGCTGCCCGGGCGGGACATGGTATGCCGCCCGCGGCCGGAAAGTGCGGTTCCCCCCCCTGGAGGGCGCCGTTTTCACAGGTTCCGGCCGCAATGGGCATAATCGGTTCTGGCGCCAGGTTTCCGGCATTGCATGCGGCAATGCGCGGCCGGGTTGTGACGGCGCCGGAAAACAGGGATGCGGTTATGCCGGCGAAATGTTTTTCCTTGACGCGGCCGTCGCGGAGAAAATAATTGAGAGGTTTGCGGCTTGCTGACCGATACGCGCCAGCGGCTTCGTATCGGCGATCGTGTTTTTATGCTTCAGGACATTGTTGCGAGGTTCCTCCAGAAGAAAGGGCATTCCATGGCAGGCAAGAAAGAGCCGTTTGACGGCAACCAGGCCGCAGCGGAAGTGGCGCACGCGGTAAACGAGGTATGCGCCATCTATCCTATCACCCCGTCATCCACGCTTGGAGAAATTTGCGACGCCAAGTCGGCCGCCGGGGAAACCAACATCTGGGGGAGCATACCGCTGATCTCCGAAATGCAGTCCGAGGCCGGCGCCGCCGGCGCCGTTCATGGCGCCCTTTCCACCGGGGCGCTCACCTCCACCTTCACCGCTTCCCAGGGTCTCCTGCTGATGATCCCCAACATGTATAAAATCGCGGGCGAGCTTACGCCCACCACTTTCTATGTCACCGCCCGTACCGTTGCCACCCACGCCCTTTCCATCTTCGGCGATCATTCGGACGTCATGGCCTGCCGCCAAACCGGCTGGGCCATGATGGCCGCCGCCAATGTCCAGGAGTCCCACGATCTCGCCCTGATCAGCCAGTCGTCCACGCTGAGGTCGCGCATCCCCTTCCTTTCCTTCTACGACGGCTTCCGCACCTCGCACGAAATCCAGAAGATCGACGTGCTCTCGAAGGAAGACATGCGGAAGATGATCGACGACGGCCTGATCCGCGAATTCCGCGCCCGGGCCCTTTCGCCCGATCACCCCACCATCCGGGGCACCGCCCAGAATCCCGACGTCTTCTTCCAGGCCCGCGAGGCCTGCAACCCCTGGTATGACAAGTGCGCCGACATCGTGCAGGCCGAGATGGACACGTTCGCCGGCCTCTTCGGCCGGCAATACCGGCTTTTCGACTACTACGGCGCCCCGGACGCCGACAGGGTCATCGCCATCATGGGTTCCGGGGCCGACGCGGCCCAGGAAAGCGTGGATTGGCTCAACGCCAGGGGGGAGAAGGTGGGCGTCCTCACCGTCCACCTGTATCGGCCCTTCTCCATCAGGCATTTCATCGCCGCCCTGCCGTTCAAGACCATGTCCGGCATCGCCGTCCTCGATCGCACCAAGGAGCCGGGCGCCCTCGGCGAACCGCTTTACGAGGACGTCCGCACCGCCTTCGGCGAGGCCATGCAGTCGGACAGGGATCTTTTCGGCGGGCGCTGGCCCAATGTCATCGGCGGCCGCTACGGCCTGTCCTGCAAGGAATTCACCCCGGCCATGGCCAACGCCGTCTTTGCGGAACTGAAAAAGCCCTCTCCCAGGAACCATTTCACCATCGGCATCGCCGACGACGCGACCGGGACCTCCATTCCCTATGACGAAGCCCTGGACATCGAGGCCGACGACGTGCGCCGCTGCATTTTCTACGGCCTCGGTTCCGACGGCACCGTGGGAGCCAACAAGAACTCGATCAAGATCATCGCCGATCACACCGGCAACTACGCCCAGGGCTATTTCGTCTACGATTCGAAAAAGGCCGGCGCCATCACCGCCTCGCACCTCCGTTTCGGCCCCCGGCCCATCAAGTCCACCTATCTTGTGCATTCTGCCAATTTCATCGCCTGCCACCAATGGTCCTTCCTGGAAAAGTACGACTTGCTGAAAGATCTGAAGGAGGGGGGCGTCTTCCTCCTCAATTCCATCTACGGCAAGGACGAAGTCTGGGACAGGCTGCCCCGCGAGGTCCAGCAGCGCATCATCGGGAAGAAGGCCAGGTTCTACGTCATCGACGCCTACGAGGTGGCGCGGAAGACCGGCATGGGCGTCATGATCAACACCATCATGCAGACCTGTTTCTTCAAAATCGCCGACGTCATCCCGGCCGACGAAGCCATCGGCTACATCAAGGACGCCATCAAGAAGACCTATTCCAAGAAGGGCGAGGCGGTGGTCAAAAAGAACAACGACGCCGTCGACCAGGCCATTGCCCACCTCTTCCAGGTGGATTACTCCGGCAGGAAGGCCGACGGCCAGCCCAAACCCGCCATCGTCTCGGCCGAGGCCCCGAAATTCGTCCTGGACACCCTCTCCAGAATCATGGTGAACGAGGGCGAAAGTTTGCCCGTCTCCATGCTTCCGGTGGACGGAACCTTCCCCACCGCCACCACCCAATGGGAAAAAAGGAATATCGCCCTTTCCATCCCGGTGTGGAACGAAACCATCTGCATCCAGTGCGCCAAGTGTTCGGCCGTCTGTCCGCATGCGGTCATCCGCATGAAAATCTACGATCCCAAATACGCCGCCGGCGTACCCCCCACGTTCAAGAAGGCCGAGGCCAGGGGGCCGTCCGTCAAGGGGCAGCTCTGTACGATCCAGGTCTTCCCCGAGGATTGCACCGGATGCGGCGCCTGCGTTGCCGCCTGCCCGGTGAAGGACAAGCAGGATCCGGCGAAAAAAGCCATCAACCTGCATCCGCAGCCGCCGATCCGCGAGTCCGAACGCGCCAACGCCGACTTCTTCCTGGAGAAGATACCCGACACCCCGGACGGGCTCTTCCCGCTTGCCACCGTCAAGGGATCGCAATTGCGCCGTCCGCTCTTCGAGTTTTCCGGCGCCTGCGCCGGCTGCGGCGAAACGCCCTATGTCAAGCTCGTCACCCAGCTCTTCGGCGATCGCATGCTGGTCGGCAACGCCACGGGCTGCTCTTCCATCTATGGCGGCAACCTCCCCACCACCCCCTACTGCGTCAACAGTGACGGCCGGGGGCCGGCGTGGTCGAACAGCCTCTTCGAGGACAACGCCGAATTCGGCTTCGGCATGCGCCTGGCGGTGGACAAGTTCCGCGGACAGGCGATCGAGTTCATGCGCGCGCTTGCCAACGACGGATCCCTCAAGGACAAGGGCGATCTGATCGAGGCCATCGCCGGGGCCAGGGAAGTGGAGCAGGCCGACATCGAGGCCCAGCGCGGCCGGGTGGCGGAACTGAAAAAACTGCTTGAAAAGGACGATTCCGAAGAGGCCCGCAATCTTCTTGCCATCGCCGACTACCTGGTCAAGAAGTCGATCTGGATCATCGGCGGCGACGGCTGGGCCTATGACATCGGCTACGGCGGACTGGACCATGTCCTTGCCTCGGACAGAAACGTGAATGTCCTGGTCCTGGACACCGAGGTGTATTCCAATACCGGCGGCCAGGCGTCAAAGTCCACTCCGCTCGGCGCCGTGGCCCGTTTCGCCGAGGGCGGCAAGACCACCGGCAAGAAGGATCTCGGGATGATCGCCATGACCTACGGGACGATTTACGTCGCCAAGGTGGCCATGGGCTACAACGACGCCCAGGTGGTCAAGGCCATGCTCGAAGCCGAAGCCTATGACGGGCCGTCCCTGATCATCGCCTACTCCCATTGCATCGCCCACGGCATCAGGGGCATGGCCGACGGCTTGGGTCTGGGCTTTGCCGAACAGAAGAAGGCGGTCGAATCCGGCCACTTCCCGCTCTACCGTTTCGATCCGCGCCTGGCCAGGGAAGGCAAGAATCCGCTGCAACTCGATTCCAAG
>JAITKH010000353.1 GCA_031278535.1 Planctomycetota bacterium
AAAGTGGAATCGGCCGCCTGACATGGGAAAAAGACGAAGAATCCGCCGAGAAGGAGCAGGCAGACAAAAAATGCGGCTTTTCCCCCATAGCGGAACATGTTCCGAATCTCCCCCGATCCCGCAGGCGTTTCTGTCCGGAAAAAACCTCGCGGCGGGTTCCCCAACCCGGTCGCGGCATTTCCGGCGCCGTGTCCCCAATCGCGATTATGCGGATTCGAAAAAGGTTGATCAAGATTTTTTTCGAAATTTATCGAAAAACGGATTGACAACGCCGCAAATTTCCATAAAGAAACGCCTTCAGTTGCGGTTTGGACGATGAGGGCACCGGCTTGGGAGAAAAACGTGATCACTGCACTGTCGACTGAAAACGGCGAAGCGGCAAACGGAACGGCAAAAAAAGGGGAAATGCAGGACGAAGACAAACAGGACAAGCCTCCATCTTCGCCGGGGAAGGAAATGGTTCGCATTACGGCGAAACGGGAAATTCCCGATAACCCGGCCGCCGCGCCTTTCTTGGCGGTTACCAGCGAAACGCAGGGCGGGAAACCGCCCCGTTTTCCCAAGAGCCGGCGATCGCAAGACTTTCACAGGCGGTTTTTTCCCGATGCCTCCGATGCGGAATGGAGCAACTGGCGCTGGCAATTGCGCAACTGCCTTCGAACCCCCGAGAATCTTCTTCGAATAGTTTCCCTGACATCCGACGAATTACAGGCCATGACCTGCGGGTCGGGAGGATTGCCCACATCGGTTACGCCGTACTACGCTTCCCTCCTTTCGCCCGACAAGGCGGACGATCCCGTCCGGCGTACCATGATTCCCTCCATGTCCGAACTGATCCGGGAGAGGGGCGAGAAGGCGGATCCGTTGGCTGAAGAGGCGCAAAGCCCCATTCCTGGACTGGTGCACCGCTATCCAGATCGCGTCCTTTTCATGGCGACCGAATATTGCTCCGCCTATTGCCGCTACTGCACACGTTCCCGACTGGTAGGCCAGCGGGATCGGAAACGTTACAGCCGGGCCCATTGGGAAAGGGCGCTTGCGTATATCCGCTCGACTCCGGCAATTCGGGATGTCATCGTCTCTGGCGGCGATCCGCTCACCCTGCCGGATGAGCCGCTGGAATGGCTGCTCATAAACCTCCGCGCCATTCGCCATATCGAAGTCATACGCCTGGGGAGCAAGATCCCGGCGGTCCTTCCCATGCGCGTGACGCCGACCCTGGTCCGAATGCTCCGCCGCGCCAATCCCTTGTGGATGAGCCTCCATTTCACCCATCCTGCCGAATTGACGCCGGAAACGGCCGAGGCCTGTTCCCGGCTTGCGGACGCCGGCCTGCCGCTGGGAAGCCAAACCGTGCTGCTCAAGGGCATTAACGACGATCCGACGGTTATGCGCCGCCTGATGACAGGCCTGATGCGTTTCCGCGTCAGGCCCTACTACCTCTACCAATGCGATCCAATCATTGGAAGCAGGCATTTCCGTACGCCGTTGGTGAAAGGCATGGATATCGTCAAATCCCTCCGGGGACATGTTTCCGGTTATGCCGTGCCTCAATATGTTGTTGATGCGCCGGGCGGCGGCGGCAAAATCCCTGTTTTTCCAAATTGCCTGGTAGGGAACGAAAACGGCGACGCAATCCTTCGGAACTATCAGGACCGGCTCTACCGCTATCCCGATCAGGATTGATTCCTTGTTGAAAGAATGACTGGATACTCTTCTCTGTGTGCAAGATGCGCCGGGCTTGGTGAAACCTGTTGCCAGAACAGCCAGGTTTTCCTTACCGTAGGCGATGTGCGACGGATTGCCCGAGCGATCAATGCCGCTTCCGGCTTTTTTGAAGAGGTGGCCGCAGCCGATCCAAATTATCTGACCGGAGACGGGATAGATCCGGTTTGGAACCGCATCTTTGACAGGAAAGGCTATCGGCGCATTCTCGCCTTCCAGGCGGAAGGAAAATGTTTTTTCCTCGGCACCAACGGCTGCCGCCTGTCGCTGGAGATTCGTCCCCTGGTTTGCCGGCTTTATCCCTATGACTACAATCATATCGCCATCAAAGGAGTTTACGGCCATCGATGCCCGGAACCGGAACGCAATTCGCCCGCCCTGATTCTGGCATGCTTATCCATGAACCGGGAAAAGGCGGAGTCATGGAGACAAAAACTTTACGCCGAAATTAGAGAAGAATTTCCTGATTAAGGCCGGAAAGATTTGCCCTCTCGGTTCGCCGTTTTGAGATGGGAACGCCTTTGTACTCTCCGTTTTGGGTGGCTGACAGTTGAAAATCGGGCTGATTGACCGATTCTGTGCCAGGAGGACGGAGTCCGATGCCTTTCATTTTGTTTCTCGCGCTGATCTCCTGGATTGCCGGCTTTCTCGGCGGCCTGACCGGAACCGGCGGCATCATTATGCCGCCGCTGCTGATTGAATTGTATTCCGTTCCCCCGCATCTGGCCACAGCCATGGCTCAGGCCAGCTATGTCCTGCCTTCGTTCCTTGCCACCGCGCTGTTTATCCGGCACGGACAATTGTCGTGGCGGGTGGCATTGCCCTTGGCCATACCAGGGCTGATATGCACCTTTGCCGCCGCCACTTGGCTCAAGCCGCGATTGGCGGACTCATCCATCGGCATCATTTTCTCCGCTTGCGTGATCGTTTCCGGACTGTCCGTCCTGGGACGCGCCTCTTGGCGGCTGGCCCGTCCCCTGGCGCCGCCCTGGCGTGCGCCGATTCTGTCTGTTTTGGGAGGACTGGTGGGTCTGATGTCAGGCATCACCGGTTCAGGCTCCAACGCCGTCCTGGTGCCGGTCATGATCTTTTTCGGTCTTGAGTTGCTGCCGATTCTGGCCGCATGCCAATGCTATGCCGTTTTGGCGTCGCTGTTCGGCACCGTCGGCAACAGCATGAATATGGCGATCGACCCGGCAGCCATTGCCGCCATGGTAGCCACGCAAATGTCTGGCATCTGGCTGGGCGTTCGTCTGGCCCAGCGCCTCGACACATCCAAATTGAAACGCGCCATCGGATTGGTATGCCTTCTGGCCGGGCTGTTCCTGCTGGCCAAAGAGCTTATCGTCCGGTAAACATTCCGTCCGACCGGACATTCACCTGATGAAATTCATCATTATCTTTGCCTGGGCAGCGGGAGGAGGAATGATTTTCCTGGCCGCATCCAGAGCTTTGAGAAGCCAAGCCATATTGGCGGCAAGAACTTGGGCGGTCTGCACCCCCTCCACGTCCTGGGCCGACTCCCCCGGCGCCATGCCGTACGCCATGCCCCAGTAACTACTGGTCGGTACGAACATTTCGGATATGGCGAGGTATTTGTTGATCTGTTCCAGCGCCGTGGTGGCGCCGGCGCGCCGGACTGCAACCATTCCGGCGCCAACCTTGTGCCGAAAGAGGGCGCCGTTGGCGCTTGCGACAAAAAAGGCTCGATCAAGAAAGGATTTAAGGGCGCCGTTGATGCCGGCATAATACACCGGCGAGGAAACAAGCAGGCCGTCGGCGGTGAACAAGGTCTCAAGATAGGAGTTGACAATGTCGTCGTTCGCAATGCAGCGCCGGTCCAGTCTCTGGCGGCACAATCGGCAGCCGGCGCAGCCCCGAATCGCCCTGACTCCGATGTCGATCCGTTCGGTCTCAATTCCCTCGTTCTTGAATACGGTTGAAGCCACATCGAGCGTGTAGGCGGTGTTGCCACTGTTTCTGGGACTGCCGTTGATGGTCACGATTTTCATCCCGGACCCTCCTACCCTTCGCCAAACATCATGCCACACCAGCCAATGCTTCTTCCTTCAAGCAGTCAGGACGCCGTTTCGGGCGTCCCGGCCGCTTGCTTGGAAAATTACTGCCGCCGCGCCAATCCTCGATCTTCACATCTTGATCATGAAGCCGCGGATGGTTTCCAGAAGACTGGCGTAGCCGCCCAGGAACTGGCTCAGGGTACGCTTTGTGGGGAGGAAGTCCACAAACTCCTCCGGTTTCAGTCCGTCCGGTTCGTAGGCTTTGCGGAAATCTGGGAAGTATTTGAGCAGGGCGTCGACAACCTTCGGATCCACCGGCTTGCTCATGCTGTCCGGATCCGGATCGATTCCCGATTTATTGATGATGGCTTGCCAGTCGGAGGTAATGGTGAGGACCACATCGCCGCCAACGAATTCCGACCACTGCATGACATTTCGATAGGCGGCGGAAAGCAGGCGCGTCTGGTAGTTTTTCTCGTTGTAGATCTTGTAGGCGCGCTTGAAACAGGCGATACCGGCCCATTCAAGGATGCCGGGATCGCATGGCGTGCCCTGCTTCGCCCAGATTGCCTTCAGAGCGTCGTCCAGACGGCCGACCATCATGGTGCAGATGGGCGACATTTGCGAAATGTCCTTGCCTTCCTTCTTGCGGCGCTCCAGGCCGCGCTCCACCGCCTCGGCCACCGCCAATACCTGCGGAACGCAGAAACTGACCGTTGCGTTCACGCTCACTCCCTGGTAGGTGGACTCCTCCACCGCCTCCACTCCCTCCTTCGTTACCGGCATCTTGACCTGAATATTAGGGGCCAGGGTATTGAAGTGGACAGCCTGTTTCCACATGGCTTCGGTGTTCCGATAGTTTTGGGCGTTGGTCTGGATGGAGAGGCGCCCTTTCTTGCCCTTTTCCTTCTTGAAAACGTCCTCGAAAAGCTTGGCCCCCTTGACCGCCATCTCTTCATTCAGTTTCCAGGCGATGTCCACCTCGCTGTCGCGGGGGTTTTCCTTGATCAGGGCATTGATGCGGTCGCGCCAAAGATCCATTTCCTTTTTCAGGACGTTGCCGACGATGACCGGGTTGGTGGTCGCGCCGGTTGCGCCGTTCTCAATGGCTGGCTTGAGTTCGGAAATGGCGCAGGAATCATTCCAGAACTCTGTCTTGGTGGTCATGACGGTCTTGTGCAGCGGGGATTTGTATTCCATGGAAACACCTCCTCAAAAAGGAAACCGGGGCGCGGCGCACCCGCGTCCGAAATTACACGGCCCGCGGATTGAAATTGTGGTTTCGCCCCGGGAGGATCGTTTTCACAATTACAATCCGCGATGTGTATGGCTTCTATTAAATCATGGACACCGGATCAATGTCAAGAAGTAATCGCGCCCCCGACCCGGCGCCGGGAACAATACCCGCCTGGTCGAGCCATTCGGCCAGGATGCGGGAATCGGGGGTCAGAAGAAGCATGTGCCGGCGAAACTCGCCTTGGCGGCGCTCCACTTCGCAGACGGCCGGCCCCAGCAGGCGGCAGCCATTCGGCCTGGTTTCCCGCGCCGCCCGGCCGGCTGCCTCTGCGGCTTCCTGCACCGATCCGTCCCTCTCTCCTTGGATGACAACGCGGCATAGCCGGCCGCCCGGCGGATACCCCAGCCGCTCGCGATCCGCCAATTCATCCTGGACGAAGGCGCGATAATCCTGAGCCGCCGCCGCCGCCACCGCCGGGTGATCGGGTTGGAACGCCTGCACCACCGCCAGTCCGGCCTTGCCGGCACGGCCAGCCCGGCCGATCACCTGGGCCACCAGTTGGAAGGTTCGTTCGGCGGCGCGGAAGTCGGACATCCCGAGCGCTCCGTCGGCCAGAAGCACTCCCGCCAGCGTGACATTGGGAAAATCAAGTCCCTTGGCGATCATTTGGGTGCCGAGGAGAACGTCGTATTCGCCCCGGGCGAAAGCGGCGAGACTCCGCTCGTGGGCATCCCGAGCCGTCATGCTGTCCGAATCCATACGAAGCAGCCGGGCGCGGGGAAAGAGCTTGGCAAGAACATCCTCGGCCCGTTCGGTGCCGGATCCGAGAAAACGGAGAACGGCGGCGCCGCAGGCGGGACAAGCCTCCGGCACGCTCCGCTCCGACCCGCAGCAACCGCAACGGAGAAGCCCCGCCCCCTTATGATGCGTCATGGCGACGTCGCAATTCCGGCACAACACCGCTTCGCCGCAGGCGGCACAGCGAACCACGGTGTGATATCCCCGGCGATTCAGAAAAATAATGGCCTGCTCCCGCCGGTCCAAACACTCGGCAAGCGCCCGTTCCAACCGGCGGGACACAAGAACCGGCCGTTTCGTTTCCGTCCATTCCCGCCGCAAATCCACCACCTCCACTCGAGGCGGAACCGCCCCTGCCGGACGGGAGGCAAGGCCGATCAACCGGTATTTTCCGGAAACGGCATTGGCCCAACTTTCCAGGCTCGGGGTGGCGCTTCCCAGGACCGCCACCGCCCCGGCCGAGTGCGCCCGTACCAATGCGACATCGCGGGCGTTGTAACGCGGATCGTTCTCCTGTTTATAGCTTCGCTCCTGTTCCTCGTCCACGACCACAACCCCGAGATCGCGGATTGGGGCGAACACAGCCGAACGCGCTCCCACCGCCACCCGGACAGAGCCGGAACGAAGCCGTCGCCAGTGCTCCGCCCTCTCGCCGTCGCCGAGATGGGAATGTAGCACCGCCACCTCGCCCAGGCGCCGGCGGAAACGGGCAACCGTCTGGGGAGTGAGACTGATTTCCGGCACTAGCGCCAAGGCGCCCTTGCCGGCGGCGAGGGCCAATTCGATCAGCCGCAT
>JAITKH010000369.1 GCA_031278535.1 Planctomycetota bacterium
TTACGTCGGCCGCCGCCTGTCGCGCCTCGTCGAGACGGTGGTTGACAAGCTGCCATAGCGCATGCCCCCGTACGAGGAGCCAATTATTACTGTCTGGTAGTTAGAAGAAGGCGGCCATGACGGCTTGGCGTACTGCGGCGTCGGGAATCAGCTTCTCCAATTTGCGGGCGTCCCGGAAGTTACCTTTGCCGGGAACGGGAGCAACCTTGCCCGCCGCCAGCCGGGCGGCCTGCCATTCAGCAAAAGCGGTCGGAATTTTCGGTGGCTGCCCCCGCCCTTGTTTATTCTTGATAACTTGTTTCCCCGCCAATTTAGCCAGGGGACTCTTGGCCAATTTAGCCAGGGGCATCTTGTTTGCTTTGGACGAGATTATGGCGAATGTTGCTGGACGTCCAGGTTGATTGGTTTTTAAAATAAATCCTTTCGCCTCTAACTTACGAAATACCCTGGTAATGTGTCGGTCATCAACTCCGGATATAGCCGAAATGGTAGACCGCGCAACCCAGCCGCTACCAGTTTTCTTATCGAGAAAGCTGCAAATCGCGATCGCGACGCCCATTTCCCGCCAGGTAATTCCCCCTTGGCGTCGAAGTGTGAAAAGGTGGTTTACAACCGCCGGATCGCAAAATCGGATTTCGGGAAGTTCACTCATGGTCGCCGCTCTTGAAAAAACCGCCTCCCGGGGCCTGGAAAGGTGGGGGAGGCGGAAGCGAATCGCTTTTTTGAAAATCGTCGTGGTATCCAGGCCCCGGCGGGATATAGAGTATCGAAATTTTACGGAAAGAATATGAACGGTTCGTTCAAATCGTACTTGAACGAAATCGGCAGTTTTACAGGGATTTATTGAGAGTTATGAACGGTTGGTTCATACTCTTTTGACAGAAATTGCGTCGGTCAGTTCGATGGAATCGCCATCATCATTGTAAACTGTCGGCAGGACATTCCATCCGATTCTGTCGCCAAGTTGCTGTTTGGCCTTGCCGCGAACATCTGGATGGATTCTATCGAAATGAGTTTTCAACATCTTCTGGCCGGAGGATTTCGACAGGGTATCAATCAATCTTGCGGCCCAGGAAAATCGGCCGCCTGTTGTTATATGCCGTCCGTTCACTGATAGCGCAACCAATTCATTTCTGTCGTTAAATTCACATACAACTTTCGGTGTGGCGTCCCCCCTGCCGGGTACGACGGCCGGGTGCAGATCGTCCGGGACGGCGGCTTTGGCGGGTGCCGGGTCCGGTTCCTCGGACGCCTGGACGCCCGCCGGGACGTCTCCGCCTTTGCCGGCGGGGGCGTTGTCCGCGACCCAATGGAAAATTGAGGATGGAACCCACTCACTCGGGAGGTCGGATTGCCGGACAAGCCAAACAGACAACGCTCCAATGGCGAGCCAAACCGAATTTTTATAATCTTCCGCGCTGCCTGGGCCATCGGCGAGCAAGTCCGCCCCGGAAAAAAATATGTCGCTCCCTTTTCTCGCGGCCACTTTCAGGGTGCGAATTAGCTCATTCCGCCGATCCGATATGACCGATTCACGCTTGGCCGAATCGGCCTCGGTCTCAGTCATAAAAACATAGGAGGCGCCCGATAAGCAATGATACGAATAACAGTCGAATTCGTCGATGAATTTTGCAAGACTAACCGCATCGAAGAGGAAGAAGTACCGCTCGGTGAGGCGCCAGCCACGCCGGACGGTAAGCGCATCAGGTTCGGTAAACGGCTTGGCTATAGCCGCCCGAACGGCTTCGATTTTGGATTCAATAGCGGTGTCGGACGCTTCGTAGAACGCGTATCCTGATAGATTTCCTTGTATCAGGCCCGAAGGTAATGGATTTTGGTTTTGCATCTTGCGCCCCTTGCAAGCGTTCCTTGCATGATGAAAAAAGGGGAAGGCGATTGCAAGGTGTACCGCCTTGTCGGACCGGGTAATTAGGCCGGTCCTATCCCCATAAGCTACAATCTTACTTCATGCCGTTTCCTCGTCAATCCCAACTCCCGTCTGACTTAGGCATCGCCCGTTGAAATTCCCCAAGCCGCCCGGCAAGCGGATCGACCAAGGGCTGGTCTTGCCGACAGTCACGGACCAGCCGTCGCGATGCGGCGATGGATTCCCGGTACTTCAGGTCCGTCAGCATGTCCTTCGACCGCGAAATCAGTTCTTGCCCTGATAATGTTGACATTGTTCCACCTTTCCAACACGAGGATAATGTTCTATGCTATCCAGCTTGACCGGTGACGTCAAACCCTTCCGATTCCGCCAGCATCGGGACAAGTTCGGATTCAATCCGGGCGCAAACTTCGGGATACCGCTTCCGAACCGCTTCAACTTCGGCCAAATGCTCGTCGCCGCCGCAAAGCATCCCCCGCAGCAAGGCACAGGTGCAAGCCGCGTTTACGTCCATATCGATAGGCGGCGCCGTTCTGCGCCCCGCCATGCTCTCCAGCCGTTCAATCCGTCGCTCCAATGGATTCATGATGTTTTTCCTCCAGCGCGGCAACCCGTTCCGCAAGGTCAACCGTTTCCGCCATCTTCACAAACTGGCCGACCAGCCCAGCCAACCGCCCGGCCTCGTCCGGCGACAATTCCCCGGCGGCCGCCTTCTCCATCAGCGCCCCGACCACGGCCAAGGCATCCGCCGCCATTGCCAGCTTCGGAAGGCCTGCAACCTTCACGGGCGCATCCCGGCGGTCAAGACCGAACAGCCTGGCCCGGCGCTCCTCGATGCGCAGGACGGCCGCCACGGCGTCCAGATTGCCCGTCAGGGCGTTTTCCCA
>JAITKH010000377.1 GCA_031278535.1 Planctomycetota bacterium
GGCTGGCCGAGTGGCGGCCGCAGGAAGACGCCCGCCCGGCCGGGAGGGATCCCGCCGCCGCCGGGCAGGCCGCCCGGATTCGTACCTGATTCGCGGCGGCACCCGTACTGGCGCCGCAAGGCCGGGATGATAACCGGAATGAGAGGAAAACTCGCATATGCTGTCCGACGCCGAAATAATTTCCGCCCTGTCGCGGGGGCTGTCGTCGCAACCGGTTTCGCCGGACGGGACGGCGGAATACGTTTTCGAACTGGCGGACGGCATGCGCCTGGCGATCCATTTTCCGCCGGGCGGCTGTTGCCTGGCCCTGGTTCCGGTGGCCGATCCCCTTCCGGGAGACGCCGACGCCGAAAAACTCGGCTGCCGGCTTCTCCGCCTTCGCCTCGCCCGGCTTCGCCGGACTCACCCGATGACGGCGGCGTGGGACCGGGAAAACGGATATTTCCTTTTTTCGCCGCTCAGGCCGGAGTCGGAGCGCGAGTGCCGGGAGACGGCGGCCAGATTGCTCGACGAAGCAGAAACCACGCGCCGCTGGCTGGAAGACGGCACTCGGGAACCGGCCCGCCGGGCGACGCCTTCGCTGTTTTCCGCGCCGTTTCAAATGAACCGGCGGTAGCGCGGCTTTTGTTCCCGCCGGCGGGGAGAGTCGCCGGCGACGCCCGGATTTCCTTCCGGGCCGCCGGCATAGCGCGAGGAAGCGCCTGGAGGAAATTCTCCGGATGGCGGCCGAAGAAGCCGACCGTCCGTGCCGCCATCTGCAAAACCATCTTGGAATTCTGGGAAGGATTGCGATAAGGGGAAAGGGGGAAGGAACATGGGGGAGGGGGCGCGATGATCGAACTCGGCGGTTAGGATTCGTCAAAAAATAAGTCCCGCGAGACCAACGTCGCTCTCGTAAATTTATGCCCAACCACGGGCAAAAATTTCCTGCCGCGACTCGATTTCTTGTTTGAACAGGCAGTACGTATTGTATGGCAGTTCCTTGCATTTTTTGCCTATTCAAGTCGCTAGCCCGTCCGGACGGCATTCGGACAACCGGAGGTTTTTCCCAATTCTTTCAAGAGGAGACAGTTCATGAGCGCCATCAGCAATCGGCCGGCCGGCCGGATTTCCGGAACCGCGTCCCCGGCGGGGCAGTCGGCATCGGTGGGAAAGTTCGAAGGGCGCACGGTCACCCTGGCCGGCCAGCCCCCCCTCCGGTTGGACAAAATCAAGGGAAATTCCCTGCCTTTCCAGGGCTTCCGGAAAGTCACCAAGCTTGACAGAGCTATTACAGGCATGCGGACCAACCTGGCCGCCTCCCTGAAGGCGCTGACCCGCCCCAACGGGGGGTTGAATCCCCAGGCCCTGTTGGGGGGGCTGAAAACATTCCAGCGGAGCATGGGCAACGCGGTGCGGAACATGGCTGTCTCCCGTCCCCAAAACTCCGACGACCTGGACAACCTCGCCCTGCTCCAGATGACCAACTCGGTCGTCGACCTGTCTTCAAGCGAATTGGCGGCGGTCTATCAAACCTTCCAGTCCCGCGAGATGGCCTTCCTCAAGGACTCCCTGCAGGCGGAATTGGCCAGGCATCCGGAAAACGCCGACGCCAAGGCGGCCTTGGCCAATCTCTTCTTCTTGGAGGCGGCGGTCATACGGGACGTGAGTGAGCGGGTGCTTTCCGTCACCGATCTCGGAGAGGGGGAGGCGGCCGGGCTTCGCGACGGGCACCGTTTCGGCGGCCGGTCCAACGTTCCCCTGCCGGACGAGAACGCTCCCGGCGTCTATGAACGGGATATTTCCCCCCGAAATCTGAAAACCCTGGTGGAAACCTCGGCCCAGGCCCACACGACGGCCGAGCGCGGACTTTCCGCCGCCACCGAGGCGGCGATGGCGGATCGGGCGGCATCCGCTCCCGGCGGCGGCCCTCTCAGCGCCCGCCAGGCGGGGGATGTCCTGCGCGGCAGCGAATTGACCATGAATGTATGGACCGAATTCCTGTTCCAGGGCGATGAGGTGCGGATTGGAAGCGATTCCGATGCGGGCAACGGGATATGGCAGAACATGTTCCATCTGCAAGATCGGGGTCTGGCGTGGCGCGGTCCGGATTATATGCCTCTCCGGGACGCGGTGGAGCGGCAGGTGTTTCCCGAACTGGCCGGAAGTCCCACCCGGGCCAACGAACGCCCCTCCTACGCCGCCCTCAATGTGGCAGGCATGGTGGACGGAGCGGCGTCCCAGTATGGCGGAACCGTCTTTGTGCTTCGGACGGAAACGGCCCGGCGCGCCACCTATACCGTCGACGACACCTTCGCGACGATCCCCCTTCGGATTACCCGGGAAAGGGTGGACGCCTTCTTCCGGAACCTGGACGGGATGGAGGGATTCCCCGGCATGCCGGCGGAGATCCTTGCCCAACTCCGCAATCGCGAGTCCCCGATACGAAAAAGCCTGGCCTCGGTCATGTCCGGGATTCCGGAAGGGGGGATTACCCTCAAGAAACTACTGGAGACGCTGGTCGAGAGAAAGGTTTTGAAGGAATTTGACGAGATCACCGCCTGGGTGAGTCCGCTTCTGGTGCGCCACCTGGGCGACAGCGAGGCCAACCGCGCCCGCACCGCCACTTACGACACACTGGAAAACCTTTTGCCGCACCTGGGGGAG
The DNA here is from genome assembly GCA_031278535.1 of Planctomycetota bacterium. Lineage (GTDB taxonomy): Bacteria > Planctomycetota > SZUA-567 > SZUA-567 > SZUA-567 > JAJBSZ01. The sequence continues at coordinate 2,647 of JAITKH010000377.1, forward strand.
GTGGACGGGGCGGCGCTCATCCACGCCGCCGCCGGCGGCAACGACGGCCGTCTGGCATTGTCGGGGCGTTTTATCGAGGCCCAAATCCAGGGGACATTCAATCCGGCCCGGGATGTGGGAGAAATCCGGATTCCGGTGGACGATCTGATAGACAATCAGTCCAATCCGCCCCGACTCGGCCGCAAGGCCGATTCCTTGATCGAATTCGCCCGGGCCAACGACATCAAATTGACCTTCACCGACTTTTCTCAAGCCAAGAGCGATAGGAAAAAGACGGAGGTTTTCAAGGAATTGGCCAGCCGGGGAATAGAGGTCGTCGATTTCGAAACGATCCACTCCTCGCACAGGAGGGAGGAGGAGTTGAGAACGGCCTCCGCGGATTTCGCGAGTTCCCATCAATCGCTTTCCCAGACCCGGGAAGCCGCCCGGGCCCTGGTCCAGGATCCCGGCGAACTCAACGCCCGGCTGTTGTCCCTCGCTGCCGGCTTGCCGGGCGGAGCCGAACTTGCGGAAATCCCCCTGGCGGGAGCGGCGCTGGATCGGGTCAAGGCCAGGTTCCTGGAAAATGTCGAAAAAGCCGTCGTCCAGGCCGGGTCCGGTTCGGGACTGAATGTCGAGACGACGCTGGCCGAAGCCCTGCGGACGGCGGCGGAGCGTCCCCTGGCCGCCAAAATCGCCCTGACGAAGGAGCTGGACTCGCTCGTCTTCGACACCCCGGAGCAAAAGTCCGCCTTCCGCGATTGGGTGATAAGCGCCCGGGCCCTGTCCGACCCAAGGGAAATGCGGATGATCCACGCCAACGCCCTGGCCATGGCGGCCCGGCTGGAACGCCTGGGTCCGGATTCCTCCCCGACCGAGATCGCCCGCGGCTTCGCCTCGGGCCTGCGCAACCTTTACCAGACCGTCGACCAGTTCAAGCTGGAATCCCGCAACGATGATTTCGGGCCCGACGATCTGTTCACCGAAATGAACCGGGTCGCCTTCATGGGATCCGCCCTGCTGGCCAGGACCAATCCCGCGGCGGCGGAACGGGTCCTGACGGCCTTGGAATCGCCGGAGATTCGCGAACTCCGGGGCTTATGCGCCCTGATGCACGGGGAGGTGGCGGATGACTTGACGGCTGACGACAAGCCGTTCGCCGCCACTTTCGGGGATTTCCTCACCTATACCTCGGAGGCTTTGTCCCGGGAACTGCGCCCCGGCGATCAGCGCCGGTCGGACCTCACATTGAACAAGACCTTGAATTCGGTTTCCCCGGAGGCCAGGGCGGCGTTGACCGAGGCCGCCCCCTCCACCGCCGCCGCCTTCGCCGCCGCCTATCCCTTCCGGGCGGTCAGGGAGACCACGGCCTTCCCGGCCGCGGCCGATCCCGGGCGGCTGCCCGCCAGCCAGACTGAAATCAGGGACTTCCATGTCAGCATGCTGGGCGTCTACCGCGGACACGAGGAAACCTTCGACGGGGCCACGGGCGTTCATGGCATGGGGCACGCCTCGCGGGCCTTCATCTTCGCCACCGTCATGGCCAACATCGCCGGGAGCCGGGGGATAAGGGTCGATCGGGCCGCGCTTCTCTGCGGCATTTCCGCCCACGACAGCGGCAGACGGGCGAATGGGCGCGATGCCTACGAGGCCGACAGCGCCAATCTCGGAGTCGAGGCGATGCGCGCCCGCTTCGGCCCGGACAGCCTGGGCGCGGAGTATGAAACCGCTTTCCGCCAGCAGATTGACGGCCATGCCGGGACGACCGTGGAGGCTCTGCTCCTGCAGAGCGCCGATTCGCTGGACATCGGCCGCACCGCGGATTTCGATTACCGCCACTGTCCGTTCCTGGCCGACACCCTGGAGGCGGGCGGGAAAACCCTCTTCATCGACCCCGACACCCGCGAAGCCCTTGTCAGGGAAGCCACCCTGCTTCAGCAGTTGACGGATCCGGCGATGCGCAACCGGGCGCGCCTGAACGAATTGATGCTGGAAGCGTTGGACGCCTCCGATCCGGAAGCGGCGCAAAGGGAAATAACCGCCGTGAAGGATTCCATCCGGAACGAATTGGCCAGACTGCGCCAAAGCAACAACGAGGAGTATTTCGCCCGGATAGAAAACGCCATCCGGGAACACGCGCGGGAATTGCCCTTGCTGTCGCGCCATTACTTCCGGGACCGGGCGGCGGCGGCCTGAGCCCCGCTTCTTTTCGGCCAAAAAGACGTGGCGAAGGATCCTCGGGAAATGTATTCCCGTTTGAAAGTCCGTTCCCCGCTGCAAATGGAGGAGACATTCATGCCCGCAGCAACCGTCCTAGTTACCGAGTTCGCCGGCAAGATGGGTTTTGGGGGAGAGGCCTTTTCCGCCGACTCGCCGCTTGCCCTGTGTTTTGACGGAAAATATGTGGTGTCTTTTCAGTACGATCCCGACGACCACGCCCTGATTCTGGCCGGCGGCGTCGGAACGGCGGAGGCCGGAGAGGCGGCGGCGCCTTTCCTCCTCACGGAATCCTGTCTGGGCGCCAACACCGGCGGGGCCGCTTTCGGGCTGTCTCCGGAAACGGGCGAGGCGTTCATGTGGAAGCGCTGGAGCGACGAATTTCCCGATCTTGCCGCCCTGGAAGCGGCGATCAGCCAGTTCCTGGGCCAATTGGAGCACTGGCAGGGCCGGCTGGCCGAGTGGCGGCCGCAGGAAGACGCCCGCCCGGCCGGGAGGGATCCCGCCGCCGCCGGGCAGGCCGCCCGGATTCGTACCTGATTCGCGGCGGCACCCGTACTGGCGCCGCAA
>JAITKH010000030.1 GCA_031278535.1 Planctomycetota bacterium
AGGGATTGGGACCGGTGGGAGAAAGTCTGGCAATTGCGGCCCAAGTCATCGTCCTGATTGAAACGAAGGAGTAGGCCATGGCGGACGCGGCCAGGCACCTCAGACTTGGAGAATCGGGAGAGGAACTCGCCGCCGCCTTTTTGCGCAAGCAGGGCCTGGCTGTCGTGGATCGACGGGTGCGCTTCGCCAGGGGCGAATTGGACATTGTTGCCCGAAACGGCAGGGAATGGGTCTTTGTCGAGGTCAAGACCCGATCATCTTCCCGGATGGGATCGGCTGTGGAGGCCATGACGCGCGTCAAATCGCGTCGAATGGGCCGGGCGGTGCGGGAATATGTCGCCCGACATCGCCTCCACGACGCTCCCATGCGTTGCGATTTGGTGGCGATCGATGTCGGAACCGACGGGAAGTTCCACATCAGCCATTATCCCGGCGCCATCATCCCGGACTAATCTATGGACAATCCGACCGATTCCCCCATCTCGCCGCCTCTTGCCGGAATGATCTTCGCCGCCGCCGCCGGACGCGGCATTCTCCGCGGCAGTCGCGTCGCCGTCATGGATCGCCTGACCGATCTGGCGGAAGGGCTCCTGCCTCCGGAAGGACTTCTCCCCGCCCTCTCCGCTGCGCCGAAGGCAAATCGTCCCCTGTCGCTTCGGGACATCGGCGAGACTTTTCTCGCCGGTCGCCTCCTGCCGATCGAAACGGCGCGCAGGCGAGGATGTTTTTACAGTCCCGAACCGATAATCGATTCCATCCTCGATCTGATCTGGGATGGCATCTTCCCGGATGGCGTCTCCGCCAGCGTGAAAACAAAAAAGATTTGCGATCCCGCCCTTGGTTGCGGTTTTTTTTTCCTGCGCCTTGCCGAGCGCCTTTCGATCGCCAGTTCGGATCGTCTCCGCGCTATTCGCCGGTGGGCAGCCGTTTCGCTTTTCGGAATCGACATCGACGCTCCGGCCCTATTCCTGGCCAAGGTCGCCCTTTGGTTGGCCCTGTCTGACCGGAAGGAGGAGTTCATTCCCCCGCCGACAAATTTTCGCCTGGGGGACTCCCTGGTCGGCCCGGCCTTCGGCGAACGCCCCGATCCCGTCTGGGCCGCCAATTCCGGAGTGAAGCCGGCCATCGACTGGACAACGGCTTTCCCCGAGGTTGCCCGGGCGGGCGGTTTCGATGCCGTCATCGGCAATCCTCCTTACGAGGTGTTGACGCATTTCCGCCGCCAACCAGAACTGGCGTCGCTAGCCCGGAATCTGCGCCGATCCGGCTGGTATCGGGACTCGCTCAGGGGTCAGGTGGATTTGTACCGCTGCTTTATCGAAAGAGGATTGGCGCTGCTCCGTCCGGGAGGGATCTTGTCCCTGATCGTCCCCCTGTCGCTTGCCCGTTCTGCCGCCGCCCTGCCGCTCCGCCGGCGGCTGTTGGAACGCGAAGCCGGCGGCGATTGGCTGTTGTTCCGGGAAGGGGATCGGATTTTTCCCGGCGTGACCCAATCCCTTTGCGTGTTTCGGGCGATCCGCCAGGGCGGCGCGGCGGCAAGGCTGCGGATTCGCTCGAACACCGGGATCGAGGAATGGAGCCTGAAGGCAATCCGGGACAATGATGATTTCATCCTTCCTTTTCCCGGCGAGGATGTTGAACTTGTTCATTGGCTCAAGCGGAACTATCCGATTTTCCTGGGCGAAGTCGTTGACATGCGGGTCGGCGAGGTGGATCAAACAGTATACCGGGATTGCATGTTGCGGGACGGTACTGTACTGCTGGCGCGTGGGGAACATCTGCAGCCGTTCCGGCTAAACCTGGTCCCGAATCCTGGCCGGGCCAGATTCCTTGACCTGAAGCGATTCCTCGAGCGGAAGGGGAAAATGGCCGATGGCATTGTCCAGAGAGCGAAACGTTTCCGGGTTTTCCAGCTCGGCATTCGCAACATGCAGTCGCGCCCTCGTCTGGTAGCCGCCATCGCCCCGCCCGGAGTCCATGCCGGCAATAGCCTGAACGTCCTGATCCCCAAAGGCGACTGGCCAATCGAGAGCTTGGCCGGACTCCTCAACTCCCGCCTGCTGGATCGCCTGTTCCGATTCGCGAGCGGCAACAACAACATCAACCTGAGCGAAGTGCGGCGCCTGCCGTTTCCGGCGGATCCCGACCCGGCGTTGGCCTTGGAGGTGGCGCGGGAATACCGCTTCGCCGCTCTCACGGCCGAAACGAATCCGGCCGATCTTCCAGAGGCGAGGCGGAGGCTTGACCGGGTGGTGGAGGATTTTTACCGTCTGCCGGAAGCCCATCGGGCAGCATTGGAGCGGGAGGCACGACCGGCCGGAAAGAACCGACCGTCAGCAACCGCCATACCCGTCCGTCAAAGCCGGCAAGATCGTCCGCCAGACTGATGACTCCGTACTCCCGACGGGAAAGCCAGCTTGGCTGAGCGATCCGCTCCGGCCGGCCGAAAAAAACAACCGGAACCTTGAAATCGGGGATAACGACAGGCGGATCCGCGCCGTCCCGAAACAGGCCGCCGAGGAAAATCAGCCGGAAACCCAGCCGAATCGCGTCATCCCGGAACATTTCCACTTGATTTGGCGTAATGAAGGGAGCGACGCAGACGCTTCTCTTTCCGATCCGCGCCGCCAGCCAGAGCAGCCGGCCGCGGAGATCGCGCCGAAACGCGTATTCCGCTCCCGGCGTTTCCGGAATCGGCAGCCAGCCGCTCCGCCGTCCGGCGAATTCCCTGACCGTATTCTCCAGATCAATCGCGGCCGCGATTCCAAAATGATAGGCAAGAGCATACAATCTTCCTTCGCGGGGACGGCCGATCGCCACGACGCCGACGGCGCCGCTCCGCCGTTGGCTATGAAGCCAGCCGGCCTCGTCCTGACCGCCCCGGGCGATGGTTCCAAGTACCGCGAGACCGCCGGTTTCCGTCTCCACCACAATGGAGCCGAATCCCCAGCCCGGCAACACGACGATTCTTCCTCCGGCCGGCGGAGGAAACGATTTCATACTGGCGAACAGGCCGACAAAGGAAAGGATGAGCAAACCGGCGGAAATATTTCTCCAGCATTTTCGCCATTTCCCTGCGGGCATCATTTTCCGGATCAAAAACAGCGCGGCGGCGAAATAAAACGCCAGCATCGTCGATTTGCTCGGTCCATGAGAGGGGAAGGAGGAATACGGCAGGGTGTCGGCCCAATGAGCGATTCTCTCCAGGATGACGGCGGGAAAGGAAAGGATCGGGCCGCATCCGGGAATCCATCCCAGACAGGGCAGCATGAGGCCGCCCGCCAGAACCAGGGACATCAGGGGAATGACGATGATGTTAATAGGAAGGCCGACAAGATTGATTTGGTTGAACACCATGGCGATAATGGGGAAAAGGCCGGCCCAGGTGGCTATGCTCAAACGTACCAGGGCCGTGGCCCCGCCCGCCAGCCGTTGCCGGGCGGAACGCGGCTGGAATCGCTTTGTGGAAACGGTGTCGCGCATTTCCAGTCCGGCATGGATGAAGATGATGGCGGTGAAGCTTAATTGGAAGCTGACATCCATGGGCGAGGCGGGATTGGCAAGCGTGAGGATGAAGGCGGCCGCGCCGAGGGAATTAAGCATGTCGCTTCGGCGTCCAACCATGATCCCGGAGAAATGGATGCATGCCATCAGGGTGGCGCGGGACGCCGCCACCTGTCCGCCGGCTAGCCCAAGATACACCAGGGACAGGACAAGGCAAGCGGCAGCCCGAATGCGGCCGGACAGGGACAACCAGCCACTGATCCACCAGAAAAGCCCGACTACCAGCCCCACATGCAATCCGGAAATGGCCAGCACGTGGCCGATGCCGACCCGGCGAAAAGTATCGCGGAGTTCCCTGTCCATGTCGTCGCGATACCCGAAAAGCATGGCTGCCAGCACCGCACCCTGATCGCCTCCGTTCACGCGTACCGCGCCGATGGCCCAAATCCTGAGCGCATCAATGTGCCGGCGGATGCGGATCGGGAAAGGCGGAGAGTCGATTCCGACGACCTGGAAACGGAGCGGTCGATTCGCCTCGCGCGGGCGGGCGACGGCGAAGGAGGCGAACATGCCGTCCCGTTCCAGCCACAGGGAAAAATCGAAAGCGCCGGGATAGGCTGGCTGGCGGAGTTCTTCCCGCCGTACCCGGGTCAGGATAATGTCGCCTCGACGGAAATCAATGCCTGCCGGCCCGGAAAGCCGAACCGGAAGGTTGACGTTCGCTCCGTCATTGGCGGAAACCAGGACAGCCTTGACTCTCCATGCGCCGCCATCCGGCAGAAGGCGACACGGCTCAAGGGCGGTAAAAGTCGCGTTGAACCAGATTTCACGCGGCAGTCGATTCAGACCAGCTTCCTTTCCGGATTGCCAGGAAACCTGGCGCCATGCGCCTGTCAGGAAAAAGAGAATTCCCGCAAGAAGCATGAATGTATTGAGTCCCCTTCGGGCAAAAAAACCGGGCCGGGGCAGAATGTGCCGGGCGTACCCTTCCGGGATTTTGTGAAGCGACACGACGGCCGGAGCGGGCGGAAGGACAAGCCAAAACAGGATAGGAACTGCCGCCGCGAGCCAACCGAAAGACAGCCAATCGGCCCATTCCGGCCAGATTCGCATCGCCGTCGCCCCGGCCATGACGGCGACTGCGAAGCAAAGCATGGGACGGCAGGCAAGCATGATCGGAACGCTTTCGTCTTGAAATCGGAAACGGCAATGAGAAAATGGAACTATCCGCGCCTGGCGTATTCCTCCTCCAGCAAAGCCTGTTCCTTTTCAATCGCGGCCAATTCCTTGCGCAATTCGCGCATCCGGCCGCCATCGCGGAAAATCGCCGAATCCGTGAAGGCGGCATGAATCCCGGCCAGGCGATCCTCGTTTTCCATTATCCGCCTTTCCAGCCTGGCGATACTCCATCCGGCGAAAGGGTTCCCGGTCTCCGCGCCGCCGCGCCGTCCGGTTCCTTTCCGTTCCTGCAGTCCCGGAGCGGAATCGCCCTTTCCGGTCCCGCGCCGCCGCGCGGCTTCCTTTTCCCGGCGCCGATCGCGTCCGGCTTCGGCCTGGGAAAAACTTCCCCTGGTCATTTGCCAGTCTCCCTCCTCAAGCCAAAGGACGCGATCCGCCAAATCGTCAAGAAAGCGGCGGTCATGGCTGACAGCGATAACACTTCCCGGGTAGGCGGACAGGGCGAGGGTAACCGCTTCGGCGCTATCGATATCGAGGTGGTTGGTCGGCTCGTCCAGCAGGAGGACGTTGTCCCCCTCCAGGAGGAGACGGGTAAGCATGAGCCGCTTTTTTTCGCCTCCGGAAAGGATATGGATGGGATTCACGGCCTCGTCACCGGAAAAAAGCATGGCTCCAAGCTTGTCGCGCCGATCCTGGTCGTCTGCCCCAAGATTGGCGTTCTGGAGATAGCGGAGCGGCGTTTCCGCTTCGTTCGGGAAAGATTCGTGCTGGCCGAGATGCCCGATTTGCGCTGTCGGCCCCCAACGAAACGTTCCCGCCAGCGGCGAAACGGCGCCCATGAAGGTTTGGAGCCGGGTACTCTTGCCCGACCCGTTGGGCCCGACAACACCTATGATTTCCCCGGGTTCGAGTTGAAAATTCAGCCTGGCCGCAAGACTTCTCCCGGGAAAGCCGATTTCCAAATCCAGAACCTCAAGGACCAAATCGCCTAGGCGGCGTCCGAGGCGAAGATCGAGCGCGGCGAGACGCGACTGATCGTCCGGTTCCTCAATCGATTTCAGCCGCGCCAGCCGTTTCAGACGGGATTGCGCCTGGCGGGAACGGGTACCTGCCCGCCACCTGTCGACAAAGGCTTCCTCCCGGCGGCGGAATTCCCGCTGGCGCATGAAGGTGCGCCAGCGTTCCCGTCGGCGTTCCTCGCG